>CAITYI010000236.1 GCA_903896585.1 uncultured bacterium | reverse complement strand
GGCAGGGGTGGTTACTTTCCTGCTCACCCTCGTTGTGGGCGGTGTGGCGGGCACCAACTGGTGGGCCAGCAATATTGAGATGGACCGCTTGGTCGTTGCCATTGAGGAATCCGAAGCCGCCATGGCGGATGTCCTGCAGCGGGTCGATATTGTCTTCGACAAAATTGACGGAGAGGTACCGCCAACTGGCGAGGATCTTGATGCAGAGACTATTGCAGCGGTTGCAGAGTTGGCGAACATTGCGGTAGACGGCGAAGCTGCAATTAGCGAAGCCGGGCGCAATATCGCGAACCTGGTAATTTTGCCGTGGCACACCGCCATTTTGGAGGCGCGTGAGGCATACCTGCTGCACAACTATGCATGGCAGGCGTACATGCAATCAGCCCAAGAAGACCCGGTGGCATTCACCGTGACGCAGCCGTTGGTGAACCAGACGTTCACAGATGCCCAAGAGCCATTGGAACAAGCAATTCCTGATCCCGCACTTTTTGATCTTCTCAAGAGAGTGCAACAAATATTTGTTGAAGGACTACCGGAATCAAATGGTGAAGTGATTTAAGCGGGCTCTTTTTCCTTGTCTTCTTCTTTCTCATCTTCTTTGGCCAGTTTGCTCGGCCACCAGATTTTCGGCCCGATGTCATACGCCAAGGCGGGAACAAGTGTGGTGCGCACAATGAAGGTGTCAATGAGCACACCGAGTGCCACTGCGAATCCCACTTGACGAAGGGCGACCAGCGGTAGCACCCCGAGGACTAGGAATGTTGCGGCGAGAACAATTCCGGCACTTGTAATGACACCGCCGGTTGCCGTGAGGCCTTTGAGAATACCCGGACGCGTGCCCAAGATAAGTGTTTCTTCCCGCACTCTGGTCATCAGGAAGATGTTGTAATCAACACCGAGAGCGACAAGGAACACGAACGCAAAGAGCGGGAAGCTCGGATCGGCACCGGGGAAACTAAAGAGGTAATTAAATGCCAGCGCGCAGGCTCCCAGCGTTGCGAAATAGGACAGCAGCACAGTTCCAATCAGAATGAGGGGCGCATTGAAGGCTCGCAAGAGAATTATCAAGATGATGAGAATCACAATGAGCACCGTTGGAATGATCACATTGCGATCTCGCAGATTTGCCTCGTTGATATCGAATGCCACGGCGGTGGGTCCGCCCACAAGGGCTTCGGCTTCAGGTATGGCATCAAATTGAGAACGCAAGTCACCAATCACAACTTCGGCATCGATGGAATCGGATGGATAAGCCAACGTGACTCGGAAGAGCACCCGAGAGTCGGTAACTTTTACTTCACCCGATACCTGGTCAACAAGTGGCTGGGCGTCGGCAACGCCCGGGGTTGCCGCGATTGTTGAAAGGACGACATCGCTGGAATCCTGCGCCGCGGTCACAATTGTTTCACTGCCTAGGCCGGCGGGGAAATGCTGAACCAAGACATCTTGACCAATAACCGAATCGACTTCAGTGGGGTTGGTGAAGGACTCTGAAGTTGCGACACCATCTGAATTCAACGTGG
>CAITYI010000235.1 GCA_903896585.1 uncultured bacterium | reverse complement strand
GCTCCACCGTCGTTTACCCAACGGTAAGGGACAACACCGGTGGTGCGGTTACCTTCACCTACGACTACACGGTGGATCGGGCCACGTCCTTACTGTCCACCGTAGACCCGATTAAATCCCATGAGCTTCCTTACAACCCGCTGATCTATGTGAACTGGTTAATCCTGGCGCTTTATCGCTTGGTGCAATCACACCCGTATGGAACTTTAGGAATCGCCAGAACGGTGTTAGATCACGATTGCCTCTTCAACAGCAATCAGTTGCGCGTGAAAATTCAGGGCGTTGACAAACTGTATGTGGTCAAACGTCTGCTACCTCGACGTCGCGGAAACTTCCTGATCGAGATTATTGCTCGGGATAATGAGCAGGTCATGATTGTCGCGGAACACACCATTTTGGGATTGGTACTCAATAAAACTTTAGAGGTCGAACTCGGTGCGGCCGAGACCCAGGCCAAAGAAATCATGGCGGAAATTCTCGATTTTATCTGGGAATGCAATGCCGAAAGACGAGACCCCAAAGCGGATCAAAATGAAAAAGACGATTGAGTCTGACGCGACCGAATAAGGATTAAGAGGCGAGAAGATTGGGCTGTTTCTCAGCCATGTCCTCGCGCAATTTGTCCACACTTGCCTGCAACTTCCGATTTGTGGTGGCTGCTTCATCGATCTGGACATTTAGTTCACTGATTCTCAGGTTGAGTTCTTCAATGGTTGCTCGATCTTGTTCAACCTTGGCCGAGTGCTGAACCTGCAACTCCACCACCTCGCGCTTGGACTCCGCCATTTCCAAAAAATGCTTCAGTTCCAAGCGTTCAGTCTCGTTCTTGACGTAACCCATCATGGCAAGGATGCCCAAGGCAGCCACCAAGAAAACCAAGAAGAATATCCAAATTTCCATGGTTAAAGACTATACCTTCCAGTTGTTATTTGGCTAGTGGGCCAAGATTACGGTCCTTGAATATCAATCCCAGTTGACTCTTTGATCATTTCATTAACAGAATCATTAAGCATGGCCGCAATGTAGAAAAAGCTGCCAATAAATGCCAAGATGACAAAAATCCTTGTTACCGGATCCCGACCCACGCCCATCCCAGATTTTCGCGCCATGAATGCTCCCGTCTTGATTCCACAGATATCCGCCAATTACCTGTTCTTACCCCGTGCGAATGTGCCCAGCGCCAAGAATTTTCATGGAAAAAGCCGAATTTCACGCGTCCGCGGTCGATACTACTTGTGTAGCAGTCGGTTGTTCTGCTGAGTTCTCGGTAGTTCTGTTCTTTAGAAGTCAACGAAGGGACGCGATACCCATGATCACCCTGTCGCCTGTACCCGATGGCGTGACCGTCGTCGCCTCGGTTGAAAAGGCAGAGCAGATGGCGGAGCGGAAAAAGGCTCCCCCCCTCATAATTCTTGAGTCCCTGCAGGCCTATTTGGAAGAAATCGGCTTCGGCACTGGGGAATTGATGTGGGGCCGGCTCGGATCGCAGGGATCATCAGGTACTTTCCACATTGCCCTCGACGACAACGTCCACTACGCGCTCAAACGGCGCCTCGATGGTCCGCAGCCTTCCGATGTCATGAGTTTGGCTGATGAAATCAAGTTATTGGAGGTTCTTCGGGGCCATCACCTGCACGCACCCGATGTCTTACATGTGTGTAATGACGCCAGCATCATTGGCGCACCCTTTTATTTGAGTGCATTCCTGCCCGGAGCGCGGGTGGTCAATTCCATTCCAGATGCTCTGAACAATGTGGAAGAAAAGGTGGGGATGTCCCGCCGGGCCATTGATGACCTAGCCCGCATTCAGGTCGAAATCACCCCTAGTGAAATTGCTGCCCTAGATCACGGGGGTAGCGACCTGCGCAAACTCGTGTTGGAGTCCAAGCGGCTTGGCCGCAAACTGAAAATGCGCCGCCTACCCGGATTCGAAATCCTGGGGGACTATCTGCTAGAAAACGCGCCCGAACCTTATCCTTCGGTCCTCAGCCACGGCCGTTACAGCATGCAAAATCTACTTTTTCTGGACAAAGCCCCCGCCACCATTTCCGGGGTTTTCGGTTGGGAACGGGCGACCGCCTGCGACCCGCTCATGGATTTGGGGTACTTCACGGCCACCTATTCGGCCCGCGACCTCCCGGAAACTCCGCTGGATACTGCCCCCGTCACCCGCGACGAGGACGGATTTTTGTCCCGAAACGAACTTGTGAACGTGTTCCGGATCGCAACCCACCTCGACACCGCCAACCTGCCGTGGTTTCAAACCTTCTGTTTATGGCGGGAAGCCGTGCGCCTCGAGGAGATTTATGAGCGGCTCATGAACAAAGAAGCGGTTCCGAGCAAATCCTTCGCCCTCTCCCTGCGCGATGGCGTTCCAGCCATTCTGGCCAACGCTGCCCACTTCTCTAAGGTTGACGGAGTTGAGGCAACCGCCCCCAAGCGCTAAAAATTGAGGCAACTAATTATTCCCCAGTCTTAAATTCCCCAGCTTTGAATTCCCCAGCCTTAATTCATCAGGCTTAAATTCCTAATAATTAGTGCGCTGGTACCGATACCTGCCTATTGATGCGTAGTTTTTTCGCGCTAGTAGATACGTGCTAGGCACGCGGCCCAAATCGGGAGTCAATGTGAGTGTTAATGAAGTCATGGCGCGGATCGGGGAGATCCGGTCTCGACTCAACATGCCCCCACTGCAAAGCGGGTATGCAGCACCGATGGCTGGGACCCAACCCATCCCCGCCAACTCCCAACTTCTCAGCCCGGCAGCGGTTGATTTTGAGTCCGCCCTCGCCACCGTGACCGGACAGACGCCTGGCCTACCGGGCCCCGCGGGTTTATCCAGCTCGCAAAGTCAAATGGACCCATTAGCCCAGCCTGCTGGCTCGGGATTGTTGTCAACGGATGCCGAACTTGGCTCGCGAATGTCAGAGTATGCGGTCAACTTTGTTGGAGTGCCGTATGTCGCGGGTGGAAATAACCCCAAAACAGGTTGGGATTGCGCAGCTTTTACCGAATGGATTGCCCAGCAACACGGACTCTCGATCCCACCGGTGTCCTGGCAACAGATAAAGGTCGGTGAACCGGTGGCCTCCCTCAAAGATGCCCGGGCTGGCGACCTGGTCTTCTTCCACGAGCCTTCTGGGCACAGCCTGGATCCGTCTGCGCTCAAGGTTAACCACGTTGGTCTCTATCTTGGCGATGGTCGCATGGTCGAAGCCGCCAATCCAAGTGCGGGCACCCGAATCAGCGAGGTGAGCCCGGAAAAACTAGTGGGAATCCGGCGCCTGGCCGGTCCATTTAACGGCTAATTTCTCAGTTTCAAAAACAATAGGGTCGATCTGAGAAAAAACTCTCAGATGGCTCTCCCGCCAGCCGATAACTCCTTTGAGCAGGAAGCTCGTCGTATTCGCCATGGATTTGGCCCAATTGCCTTAATTGGTGAACGGGGTTTCACATGGACCTGGGTTTGGTAAATCCGGCGGTTCGCATCGCACTTGACGGATTAATGATGCGTCAAGAAGCCATTGCCAATAACGTATCCAACATGTCTACGCCCAATTTCACGGCAACCAATGTGGAATTTGAGGGCGCCCTGAGCGCGGCTCTTGAAATGCCCGGTATCGGCTCAGCCACGACTCAAAGTTTCATGAGCACCGCTGCCTCTGAAGCTCCCCGTAAGCAGGATGGCAACAATGTCAGTCTCGAAGAACAGACCCTGCTGGGAACCGAAACGAACCTGCGGCTAGAACTCGCATTGCGCGCTGCCGAGGGCAGATTTAATGCCATCCGTTACGTGTTGGGTGGTAGCTGATCATGTTATCGATTTTTAATATTGCCAGCACCGGCGTTAACTTCTATAAGAACTCACTGGACGCGATTGCGCACAATGTGGCCAATGTCAACACGGTCCGCACCATGGAAGAAGGTGCCGTGCGGCGCCAATCGGTTGTCGGCAGCTCAAATTCTTCGCCTGCACCCAGCATGGTCGGCACCGGTGGCACCGTAGGGGCGGGTGTGTCCTTCACCATGGTGCAATCCGCTTCGGGTGAAGGCCTGGTCACCTACGAACCCGAACACGTACTTGCCAACGAAGACGGATACGTTCGTCGTCCAGATATTGACCTGACGACCGAAATGGCCGACATGATCATTGCCCAACGCGGCTACCAGGCCAACCTTGCAGTAGTTCAGCGGGCAACCGAGGCCTATCAAGCCGCACTTCAGTTAGGCAGATAACCCATGGCCTTCAGCATTCCCGGAGTTTCCCTCGCCGCACCGTTACCACCACTGCCACCGGCACCCCCGAGTCCAAGTATCAGCCCGAGTGCCAGCCCGTCTCAGACGACCGGGGTTGGTGGTGCCGTTACCGGCGCAGACACCGGCCTGGACTTCGGGTCCAGTTTGGCAAGTGCCATGGACCAGTTGGGTGCACTCCACCAAAACTCAGACGCACTTGCCACCAAGGTCGCCACGGGTGAACTCAAGAACCCACATGAATACCTGATGGCGGCACAGGAAGCGTCCATCTCAACCCAGACCGCGGTCGCCGTGCGAAATAAAGCACTGGAAGCCTTCAATGAAATCATGAGGATGCCACTGTGATCGAGACCCTGAAAATCTACGGCACCCGTGCGGTAACCACCCTCCGCCAATTCACCCCGGGACAGATCACCGCGATTGTTATTGGGGTGCTCGCTTTGCTCGTGGGGGCAGTTCTATTGCTGCGCGTGACCGCATCCCCCCTGACACCGTTGTACTCGAATTTGTCCAGTGAGGACGCGGTCGCGATCTCTGAAGAACTTGATGCACTTGGCACTACCTACGAACTCAGCTCAGGCGGTACCCAGATCCTTGTTGCCCCAGAAGACGTATCTACGGCCCGACTGGCCATGAGTGCGGCGGGGCTGCCAGCTGACGCCGGTAGCGGATACTCCCTGCTTGATGAACAAGGCATGACCACTTCTCAGTTCATGCAAAATGTCACTTTCCAACGCGCCCTCGAGGGTGAGCTGTCGTCAACCATTGAAGGCATTGATGGTGTGCGGTCCGCAACCGTGCACCTTGCCATTCCCGCTGAAACGGTCTTTACCCAGGCATCAGATAAACCAACGGCATCTGTCCTCATCGACATGGGCGGGGCTCAAACCCTCGATGGCGAGCAGGTCCAAGCAATTACCAATTTGGTTGCTTCCGCGGTACCCGGACTTAATCCAGAAAAAGTGAGTGTCTCTGACACTTCCGGCCTGCTGCTCTCCGGCGGCGGAGTGGCTGGCGCAGCATCGGTGTCCCAGGCTGCTCGCATCGAAGAAGGCTTGATTGCATCCGCACAAGCAATGCTGGACAAGGTTCTCGGCCCCGGTGTTTCCAGTGTGATCGTGAATGCTGATCTGGAATTTGACCAACGGTCTACCACCACGCAGGAATACGCCTACCCCGAAGATTTACCTCCACTCACCGGACAGACAACAACCGAGACTTACACGGCAACGGATAACAGCGCAATCGACGGTCCCGTCGTGGGCGAGCCTCCGATTGTCGTCGGTGAAGGAACCACCACCGATTCCCAGAATGATTATGAAAAAGCTTCTGCCTCAGAGACGAATCCGATCAATAGCACCATCACGGAAAGAATTGGCGCACCCGGAGACATTCGCCGGCTCACGGTTGCAGTTCTGGTGGACGCCGCAGTTCCAGCAGCTACCTTCGGAGAGGTTGAGGCGATTGTGGCCAACGCCGTTGGTCTCAATGTGGAGCGCGGCGACGCAATCCAGGTTTCGCAGGTCGCTTTTGACACCTCTGCCGCTGAAGCTGCCGAGGCGGCAGCTGCTGAGGCTCTGGCCGCTGAAGAATCTGCCGCGCTGTTTGATCTTGGACGCCAAATTGGTATTGCCGTCCTGGTCTTGGCGGTCATAATTTTGGGTGTGCTCTCACTTCGTCGCCAGCGCCGGACCATGATCGACATGGAAATGCTGGAAGCCCAAGGATTTGGTGGTCCGGTAACTCTGGAGCGCCTCGATGAAGACGGTAATCCGATTTATGCACCTGCTGTTCCCGTTGCGGTCGGACCCGGTGGCGAGGCCATAATGGAAGAAGAAATCGTTCCGACCTACATCAAGAGCCCTGGCTCAGCGACCTATGACTCACTGCGAGACTTTGCCACCGAAGAACCCGAACAGGTCGCTCGAGTACTGCGTACCTGGATTGCGAAGTAGGTCAGGTCCATGGCTCCTATCCGCCCCGAGGAGATCACGCCTTCTTATAAAGCTGCCGTGATCGTGGCTCAACTCGGTCCCGCCGCAGCCCGACCGGTGTTTGCGCAATTGCCCAATGAAGATATTCA
This sequence comes from uncultured bacterium, assembly GCA_903896585.1. Classification (GTDB taxonomy): domain Bacteria; phylum Actinomycetota; class Actinomycetes; order S36-B12; family S36-B12; genus UBA4592. The sequence continues at coordinate 4,713 of CAITYI010000235.1, read as the reverse complement.
GACCATTGCGGGTGAAGTTGCCCGACTCAAAGAAGTAGATCCAACACTTGCATTAGAAATTATCCGCGAATTCATCACCTACGCCGCGAGCACCAGAATGGCGGGCAGTGGCGGCCTCGATGTTGCCCGAGATTTGCTCGACATGATCTTTGAACCGACCGAAGCAGATGAAATGTTCGAGCAATTGGTGAGTTCGATTGCTGAGCAACCATTTCACTTCATGCGCAAAATGGACTCCTCGCAGATTTTGTCTTTCATCAAAGATGAGCACCCGCAGATAATTGCTGTTGTTCTCGCCTACTTGCCGTCAGATCTAGCCTCTTCAGTTCTTTGCTCCCTGCAAGATGAAACCCAAGGATCGGTCGCCGGGCGGATTGGCGTCATGGGTCGGGTCAATCCGGACTCGGTCCGCTTGGTCGAATCCGTCCTGCAACGCAAAATGTCCAATGTGCTGGTCACAACGGAATCGTCTTATATCGGCGGTATTGATCCCTTGATCAGCATTATTCAGCGCACCGATCGACAGACCGAGAAAGTTCTCCTAGAGAGTATTGAAGAGCGCGACCCGAAGTTGGCGGAGTTTATTCGCTCGCACCTGTTCCTCTTCGAAGATATTGCGAAAGTTGATGACCGGTCACTGCAGCTGATTCTCCGTGAGGTCAGTCCCCAAGATCTCGCCATGTCCTTGAAGGGCGTGAGCACCGAAGTCCACGAAAAAGTCCTTCGAAATCTTTCCACTCGTGCGGCAGACATGCTGGAAGAAGAATTGGAAATCATGGGCCGGGTTCGCCGCAGCAGTGTGGAGGAAGCCCAAGGAAAAATTGTGGCTGTTATCCGCCGACTTGACGAAAAGGGCGATATTGAGATCAGCGTCGGCGGTGGTGACGATGACTTCGTCGTTTAGCGCCACCCGCGTCACTCCGGCGGAGGCTCGTGCCCTCACGGCAACTCGGTTTGACAGCGAATTACGCCTGATCCCAGTTGATCTTGTCCCCGATTCTGACACCGAAGACGGGCACCTTTCCACCGAGGAACTCACCTCAGATTTCACCGCCGAATCTGCTTCCAGTGCAACCGCTCGCGGATTTGATGCTGGATTTGATGCTGGGTTTGCCACTGGTACCAAAAACGGTCACGAGGCCGGTTTCGCCGCGGGTTACAGTGAGGGTCGCGAGGAGATGATTGCTGAAGTCCGCGCAGAACTCCTGGTTGAACATACTGCGATTATGTTGGAACACGCTGAGCTGAAAAACAAGTTGGACATGGCCCTGCGCACCATGGCAAGTGGACTGTCATCCATCGAGTCGGCCACCATCCCGGTGTACACCGAGGTGGGCAAGAATTTGGGCAATGTAGTTGTTGAACTGGTCGAAGAACTTCTTGGAGCGGAACTTTCCGCGGACAAAGCACACGTGATCAACTCAATTAGTATCGCCGTTGCCGAAATACCGGGTCACTCCGAAGTGCGCGTGTCCCTGCACCCAACCGATCTCGAACTAGTTCAGAGCTTGGACATTAATTTTGACGAAACACTCCAGCGTCCGGTTCGCCTGTTGGCTGATGACTCAGTCGAAATTCACGGTGCTGTGGTGACCAGTGGCTGCACTCGGGTTGATTCGCAAATCTCCAAACGGATTGATCAACTCAAGGAGGCGCTTTCCACGTGAACCTCCAACAGACCCTCGAACGTGGCCGGGACTCAATTCGACTTTCCGTGAGCGGTGAAGTCGTTGGCGTCAACGGCTTAACAATTTGGCTCGAAGGAGTCCGGTCCGCAATCGGTGACGTACTCGATTTGGACATTCAAGGGAAAAGTCTGCTCGCTCAGGTGGTCGGAATTTCTGGTGATCGCTTAGCCTGCATGCCCCTTGGTGAAATGTCCGGAGTGGCACCCGGGGTTACCGCTCGGGCCACAAATGCACCGGTACGAGTTCCTATTGGCGATCAACTACTTGGGCGGGTGATTGATGCCCTCGGCAGTCCAATTGACGACAAAGGTCCCCTGCCGGTCATGCCGTTATTGACCACCACCAACCAAGCTCCATCGCCACTTTCCCGCCAGCGCATTACTCAACAATTGCACGTGGGAGTTCGAGCAATTGACACCTTGATCCCCATTGGTCGCGGCCAACGAATCGGGATCTTTGCCGGATCGGGTGTGGGCAAGTCCACCCTGATGTCCATGATGGCCCGAAATACGTCAGCCGATGTTGTTGTCGTGGGCCTGGTTGGCGAGCGCGGGCGTGAGGTACTGGAATTTATTGAGAACGACCTAGGCCCCGAAGGTCTGGCTAAGTCAGTGGTTGTGGTTGCCACCTCCGACATGCCACCCATGGTGCGACTTCAGGCGGCTTCGACGGCGACTCGCGTGGCCGAGCATTTTCGCGACCAAGGGAAAAACGTTTTATTGTTCATTGACAGCATCACCCGCACCATGACCGCACAGCGCGAGGTGGGACTTTCTGCCGGTGAACCACCCGCAGCCCGGGCATATCCGCCATCCGCCTTTGCCATGTTGCCTCGGTTACTCGAGCGGGCCGGGGCGTCAAGTGTGGGCACCATCACCGGTATTTACACCGTCCTCATTGAGGGCGATGACCTCCAGGATCCAGTTGCTGACAGCGCTCGATCAATCCTGGACGGACACATTGTTTTGGACCGCGAATTAGCCACGGCAAATCACTACCCGGCAATTGATGTACTCGGTTCTGTCTCCCGAGTCGCACCACATGTGACCACCGCCGATGTTCAGGCGAGCGGTGCCGAGTTGAAAAAACTTTTAGCGGCGTATCGGGAAGCTCGGGTCTTGGTGGAGGTCGGTGCCTACGTAAACGGGTCTAACCCCGACGTGGACCGAGCCATTGCACTCATGCCACGCATCAATGCATTTCTTCGGCAGCCCACCCACGAAGTCCCCAGCCTTGACCTATCCCATCAGCAACTCCTCGGATTGGTAGGTGCGTAATGAAAAACCGCAATCTCGATGTCTTGCTCAAGGTCCGCAAAGCCAAGCAAGGCCAAGCGCTTGCCGCCTTAGGAGTCGAGCGAGTGGCCGTTGCCGGGTTAACTTTTCAACTGGAGGAAGCGTCTTCCAACCTGGCTGAACTAATGCTCGAGGGCCGGCGCCGGGTCGAGGACATGAAATTCATTGCAGCCCAGCGATCCAGTTCAGTGGCTTACATCCGACAAATCAACGACTCATTAATGCTGGCGCAAATGCGCGCTGAGAACGCGCGTCGAGCCTGGCTGGCCACCGACCAAGATCGGGAGATCAGTCAGCGAATGGTGGATCGGGAGCAAGATGCTGCCGACCTTGCCAGCGACCGGGCAGAGCGACTCGATTCAGATGAGCGGGCCAGAAACATAATTTTTTATCGCAAACAAGGAACTACCGAAAAGGGGAAAGACTCATGACAACGGTGGCCACCATTTCGGCTAGCACCGCCGCAGACGCAGCAGTGTTCGCTGGCCCTGCCCGATCAACTGACTCATCTGGCCAGTTTGCAACAGAATTGAACAAGACCACCCAACAGGTGCGCGAGCGCCAAGATGGGCAACAACCGGCGCACTCGAATCGATCAGTTGATCGTCAAGATGACCGCCAAAATGATCGTCACGTTGATCGCGCAGTTGACAAGAAGGCAATCAACTCCGAACCAACATCTGCTGACAACGATCAACGAATCCGGACACCGAAGTCCGAGTCGGATCAATCAGTGATCGATCAAGCTGTGACCGATCAATCAGTGATCGATCAAGCTGTGACCGACAACCAGGTTGCCGGCTCAGACGACACCGAAGATCTTGGCGCTAACTCAATCGGACTCGCCGTCGCGGTTCCGATCGTTGCCGAACCCGTGATAACTGACCCCGTTAATTCTGATGGCATCGATCTTGGAGAAATCAGCCCGACAGACATCGACCTATCGGTTGCAGCTTCAGCTGCATCCGGAGAAGGATTGGACGCGGCCGCACTCGGTGCAGTTGTGCCGACCCCCGCTGGAATAACTCCAGCATCCGCTTCAACCGATGCGAACCCAACAGCGTCAATTGAAGTACCCACAAACGTCACCGGTCAAATCAATTCCGGTCAATTAAGTCCTGACCAAGCACCTCTGAATACTTCTCTTTCGGCCACTGAAAATATGGCGCAAACTGACGGTGTTGAAACTGACGGTATTGAGACTGTCGGCCCAGAAACCGGGACCACAGCGACTGATACCGACGAAGCTGTGAACAATCCGCGCGGCATTAGTTCGGCGAATTCACTTGCAGCTGATTCAGTCGCAACTGATTCAACCGCGACTGATTCAACCGATGCCCAATCCGGTGTCAACAACAACGTGGGCACCATGCCCGTGTCCAACACCAAGAACATTAATTCGCCAATCGCTGACGGTGCGGAAACTGAAACTCCAGACATTGCACCGCAACCAACAGGTTTGCAACTGCCGGATTCCCAATCAGAAGTGACAACTAACGCGCCTGCAGGTGTCGACGGTGAAGGTGCTGAGGTACCAAATGGCTCCAATCCGGCAGTGTCGTCACTGACAAACTCTGCATCAACCGATGCCGAATCCGAATCTGGTTCGACACCGCAAAGTAATTCAGGTTCATCTGCGGGCAGCTCAAATGAGCAAGCCATGGGAATGGATCGCGCAACGCGAGTTGAGGACGCACCAACAGATCGCGTCTCGGGTGATCGAGTTCAAG
>CAITYI010000234.1 GCA_903896585.1 uncultured bacterium | reverse complement strand
CCTTTATTCATCATGGCCACATGTGTGCTCGCTCTTGTCGGTGGAGGCATCTACTCATATAAGAGCATCTATCCACACTACAAGGTCAAAGAGATTGTTAAGGCTTATCTAAAAGATCCAAATTCAGCCGAGTTTCGGTTAATAAAAATCAATAAGGGCGGCGAATCAGCTTGCGGCTTGGTCAACGCGAAGAATAGCATGGGAGGCTATACGGGCGATAAACAATTCATCGTGCAAGGGGACGGGAATGTTGTTTTTGCCCCAGAGGGAGAGACAAAGCAATGTGTAGAGCCAGAGCTCCCCAGAATGCCTAGTGTTTCATTTAGTGATCCGCTTGCCGCCTCATTGAGCCTTACCCGATCAATGGATCAGTACAAAGAGGACGGCGCCAAATACATTTCCTGCCTAGAAGGACAGCTTGCAGTATTGAAGACAGCGAAAGCATTTGAGGATCAGTATATGAGTCTTTGCCCTGATTCCGAAGGCAAATAGCGTCAGCTTACCAATAATTTTATGCAACACCTAGCGACAGAGCAGCGGAAAGCATTGCAAAAAGCACTGAGGAGTAATCAGCCCATTGAGGAAGCAGTTCAGCAGTTCCTTGAACAGTATCTTTTTTCTCGATTCGCTTGTTCGCATGGTTGGTAGATACTACAAGTCACGAAATGGGCAAGCATCCATGCACGGAAGCCATGATGTACTGAATCTTGCTGCCGTTTCAAGATCCATCAAGTACTTTGGAGGACTAATTTCCGACTCAACATTGGATTCATTGTTTGATTCGAGCTTGAGGATTCGAGGTAAGCGATCGGCGCAGAATTTGAGAAACGCAATTGTTCACAATTGGAGCAAAGAGGATCAGCGTGAGGTCTTAGCTCGAAGTAAAGTATTACTAGTCGCCATCAATGATCTCATCGAAGTAATTCAGAAAATTTCCACAAGAGCGTATCGGTCGCCGCTTACTGGAGGCATGCATTGCCAAGTCCTGGGAGAATGGACTCACCCGCATTGAGTTGGAGGTTTGCGCGGACGACACGAGCGCGCTGCACCTCTACGAAGTGCTTGGGTTTAGGCATGAGGGCATCAAACGCCGAGGCATCCGTATAGAGGGCCAGTACCATGACACCGTGGCAATGGGTCTACTCCGGCATGAGGCCTAACCGCTCATCCCACCGGACCTTGCGCATAAAGCCGCGCAAGGCCGGTGAATTCAAACGTTATCCCTCAACTCTGGCGCCAACAGCGGGTCTGCCCCTTGAGCGGTAGACTTGGGTTTCCACCAGGAGATCACTATGGCTAACCTCATCGAAGAACTCAGCTCACAAGCTCGAACACTGCCTGCGGCAGACCGGGTTCGATTGGCCGAGGAACTTCTTGCGACGGTGCACGAACCAGACGAAGAAGTCGAGGCGGCCTGGGACGAGGCGATTCGACTTCGAATCGCCGATATCGACGCTGGTACGGCAAAGCTCATTCCCGCTGAAGAAGTATTTGCACAGGTTCGACGTCTGCTGAATTGATGCGCGTCCGATTTCACGAGGCCGCAATGGCCGAGTTAGCGTGGGAGGTTCAGTACTACGCAAAGATCAGTCCGCAGCTCGGTGAGCGATTTGCAACGGTCGTTGAGCGGGCGCTCGCGATAGCGACCGAATTTCCGGATATGGGATCACCTTACAAGTACGGCACACGCCGAGTTTTCCCGAAACGCTTTCCATTTTCGGTCGTGTACCTACACCGCAGTGATGAAGTCTTGGTGCTGGCAATCGCACCGGACGACAGGAAGCCAGGCTATTGGCGTTCCCGGATGATCAAGGAATAACATGTCAATGGATCCGGACTCACAACAGCAGGCGGGGGCTTCGCCGCGTGTGGTTGTACGCCGGTCATCTTCACGTTATGCGGTTTCGGCCGTTCGTAAACTCGGGCCGGCCTGGGTACCTGCTATCCTTCGATTATGCAAGTCAGCGAAGTCCTCCGATTGCTTCAACGCGATGGTTGGTGTTTGGTCGCGACAAGAGGGAGTCATCGGCAATTCAAGCACGCGAGCAGGCCTGGTCGCGTCACTGTTCCCGGAAAACCCAGCGACGATTTGGCGCCGGGTACTTTGAACAGCATATTCAAACAGGCTGGACTCAAGTGAGG
>CAITYI010000233.1 GCA_903896585.1 uncultured bacterium | reverse complement strand
TCCAGCGCCCCGCTCCTCCGAGCGAACATCACCTGGGTGAATGACCTCGAGGAACCTCATTCACCAGAGCTTGAGTTGCTCACTCACAGAGCTGTTGCCGATTTCGTTTCCTACCGTGCAGCTCTGTCTGGCCAACTAGAGGAGTCCATTGCCGCGATTTCCGATATGCCCGAAGATCCGGGCGTAGTCAGTTTTCTTCTCACCGCAGCAGTCGTTCTTCCCACCGCGGAGCGGCAGGAAATGCTCGGCGCTATGTCTGCCCATGAACGCCTAACCCTTGCTCGAGGGTTTCTGCGCCGCGAAACAGCCTTAATAGAAGCCCTTCATTGCATCCCTGCCCTAGAGCTCTTCTCACCACAACCCTCGGTGAATTGATACCCAAGGAAAGACATGTCAACGACTCCGGCTACTCAGGCACTTGATGACATGGGCATGAAATACTCATTACATAAGTACACAAGTACAGTCGAACGCGATTTCGGTCTTGAAGCTTCGCTGAGGTTGAACATGAATCCCCAGCAGGTGTTCAAGACAATTTTGTTCACTGAGTCAAATTCATTCTTTGTCGCCGTAGCCCCGGTTGATCACGACATCAGCACCAAGAAGTTGGCCAATGCCGTTGGAGTCAGAACGGTTCGCACAGCATCCAAAGAAGATGCTCAGCGTGTCACTGGGTATGTACTCGGTGGAATTAGTCCCTTCGGACAGAAGAAGGCACATCAAACTGTCCTTGATGAGAGCGCGTGGAACTTCGACAGCATTTATGTCAGTGGTGGTAGGCGCGGCCTTGAAATTGAAATCGCTCCTGATGCTTTCACTCAGGTTCTTGGTGCGATACGGGCTCCGATTGCTGCCCGGGATTCCTAACAGTCGCAAGAAAATCGGATAACGCTAAAACAGTGATGATGACGGCCGCCGTCAGAGGCCACACTAGAAAAATTGCCGGCATATGTACTTCAAGCGGCCCTTCAATAACTGAGGGTTCCGGCAGACTCACTTGCTCCAGGTCAACGGATCCCAATTGGGTACCAACGAACCACATGCCCAATGATCCGACTACTGCAGCCAGTAGTGCTGCTCCTAGGGTCGCAACTAAATGCTCCCTGCGCATGTAGACCAAACCTGTGGTGACAAAGACTCCTGCAATAAGTGCTAAAGCCCCAAAGGCAATATCAGAGGCCAAGTACTCCTGTGGCTGAAAGTCATCGGCGCGAAATCCTTGGTCACTCACAACAATGCTGACCCGAGGCGCAAGAGCCCACCACAGCACGCCAAGGGAGATACCCGTGAGCAACCCCACCACCACACCAGCACCTGTGACAGACAATGCATTGCGGGTCCTGCGCGGATGCGGCGACGCAGACACCGGACCTTTTACATCAGACATGATGCACCAAGAAGAGCCTTGAGGTCCCCAAACAATGATGGAGTTGGTGTAACTCGATATTGATCATCGAGTTTCATGACTGTGGTTGTTGTTCCTCCCGTGAGGTGCAACTGCACTTCAGTGGTGCCCGGGTGTTCCGCTAAGACGGCCTTAAGCCTGGCTACCAAAGGTGGGACGCAGCGCGATGCAGCCAGGGACAATCGAACCGGACCAGATGGTGCCTCAGACAGGTCAGGTGCTGAAATCTCCAATGCAACAGCCCGAAGTCCGTCGTCGTCACTTCGATCAACCCGGGCCCGCACAACGAGGATGGAATCCTCAACAAGCAGCGCGCCAAAAGAGGCATAACTTTGTGGGAACACCATAAGTTCGATACTTCCCTCGAGATCTTCAAGTGTGATGATGGCCCACGCAGATCCCTTTTTTGTTGTTTTACGCTGCACACTAGTCACCAAACCACCCAAAGTGGCGACCGTGCCATCTAGGCTTTCGTCCACAACAACGGAGGCAATACTTCGATCAGATAGTTGAGCCAGAGCTGTTTCCATCCCAACGAGCGGGTGGTCGGAAACATAGAGTCCCAACATGTCCCGTTCATGGGCGAGTAAAACGCTTTTCTCCCATTCGGCAATTCCGATTTCAGGGCGTTCAAATAAGCTCGACTCGCTGGAATCGGTGAGTCCACCGAATAGGTCAAATTGACCGATCGCTTCGGATCTCTTAATTTCAACGGCCGAGTCAATAATCTGCTCGTGCACCGACGAGAGTCCCTTGCGCGTGTGACCCAGACTATCAAATGCACCAGCCTTCACGAGGGAATCGACAACACGTCGATTACATACCGAGATATCTACCTTGGCGATGAAATCATGGAAATCTGCGAATCGGCCCAAACTTTTCCTCGTGGTCACAATTGAGTCAATAACATTAAAGCCCACATTCCGGATTGCATTAAGCCCAAACCTGATATCGGTGCCACGAGGTGTGTAATCAGCATCGGAATCATTGACGTCAGGTGGCAATACCTTGATACCCATGCGACGGCACTCATTGAGATAAATGGCAGATCGATCTTTGTCATCTGCCATTGATGTGAGCAACGCAGCCATGTACTCCGCAGGATAATTGGCTTTCAAATAGGCGGTCCAATAGGAGACAAGACCATAACCAGCGGTGTGCGCTTTATTAAATGCATAATCCGAAAACGGAACAAGAACTTCCCATAACTTGTTAATTGCAGGATCCGAAAAACCGCGCTCTCGCATTCCTTCACTGAAAGGCACAAATTCCTTTTCCAGAATTGATTTCTTCTTTTTTCCCATTGCGCGGCGGAGAAGATCTGCCTTCCCCAGTGAGTACCCAGCTAATTGTTGAGCAATTGCCATGACCTGTTCCTGATAGACGATCAAGCCGTAAGTGTCGCCAAGAATCTCAGCCAACGGTTCTTCCAGTTCGGGATGGATGGGCACAACGGGTTTACGACTATTTTTGCGGTCTGCATAGTCATTATGCGCATTTGCGCCCATGGGGCCTGGTCGATATAGGGCCAGTACAGCCGAAATATCTTCAAAGTTGTCTGGCTGCATTGATCGCAAGAGCGAACGCATGGGACCCCCGTCAAGCTGGAACACTCCCAGAGTGTCGCCGCGAGCAAGTAATTCATAAGTCGTTCGATCATTGAGGGCAAGATCCTCTAAAACAATCACCGTGCCCGTATTTCGTTCAATATTGAGCAGGCAATCATCTAAGACAGTCAGGTTTCGTAAGCCGAGAAAATCCATTTTCAGCAGACCGAGCGCCTCACATGCTCCCATGTCGAATTGGGTAATGATGGCGCCGTCTTGTTCCCGCTTCCACACTGGAATCACGTCCATGAGTGGCTCACGACAGAGGATCACACCGGCCGCATGAACTCCTGGCTGACGCTTCAACCCTTCAAGGCCTTTTGCGGTATCCACAACCTTCTTAACTTCAGGGTCATTGTCATACAGAGCCCGGAATTCAGCTGCCTCCGAGTAACGTGAATCTTTAGGATTAAACGCACCGCTCAACGTAATGTCTTTACCCATGACAGCGGGCGGCATTGCCTTTGTGATTCGATCACCGAGGACATAGGGCATACCCAAAACTCTGGCACTGTCCTTAATTGCGGCTTTTGCCTTGATTGATCCGTAGGTAACAATCTGGGCGACTCGCTCTTCACCATATTTTTCAGTCGCGTAACGGATCATGTCGCCGCGGCGTCTTTCATCAAAGTCAATGTCAATATCTGGCATGGAGATTCGCTCAGGATTGAGGAACCGCTCAAAGAGGAGGCCATGTTCAATGGGGTCTAGGTCAGTGATGCCGAGTGCGTAGGCGATCATGGCCCCGGCCGCCGAGCCTCGCCCCGGCCCAACTCGAATGCCATTCTCTTTAGCGTGGCGGACGAGATCCGCCACTACAAGAAAATAGCCCGGGAAGCCCATTTGGGCAATTACTCCAAGTTCATAATGTGCCTGCTTGCGGACATTGTCGGGCACTCCCAGCGGGTAACGCTTACTCAGTCCAATTTCTACTTCTTTGACCAGCCATGATTCCTCATTTTCGCCATCGGGGATATCTGCTCGCGGCATGAGGTTGGCACCTTCATTGAATTCAACATTGCACCGCTCCGCGATCAGCAGAGTGTTGTCACACGCCTCCGGATAGTCCGACCACAACGAACGCATTTCTGCGGCCGACTTCAAGTAAAAATCCCGTGCGTCAAATCTGAATCTCTTGGGATCATCCATGGTTGTACGGGTGCCTATACATAAAAGGACATCGTGGGTCTCGGCATCGTGCGCATGGACATAGTGGAGATCATTTGTGGCCACTAGAGGCAGATCTAGATCACGAGCAATTTTTATCAGGTCAGGCATGAAGTTTCGTTCAATGGCGAGTCCGTGATCCATGACTTCAGCGAAGAAATTCCCAGCTCCAAAAATATCCCGGAAATCCGCCGCAGCTGCTCGAGCTTTTGCGTATTGACCTGCCTGGAGCCAACGATTCACTTCACCACTTGCGCAACCAGTTGTTCCCATTAAGCCGGAGGAATACCGTTCCAAAAGTTCTCGATCAAAACGAGGCTTGTGGTACTGCCCCTCCAAGCTGGCCAAGGAGGATAGGCGGAAAAGGTTGTGCATTCCCGAAGTATTTTCGGCCCACAAAGTCATGTGGGTATAGCTGTGCTTACCTCTACCCGCGCCGGGATCCTCGGGAGTGCCCTCGTCAAAGCCGCCACCGAAATCAAATGGTTTGCGTTCCGCACGGCCCTGTGGTGCGTAGTAGCCCTCAAGTCCAATTATCGGCTTGACTCCCGTGGCCCGCCCCTTCTTCCAAAAATCGTAGGCACCAAATAAGTTGCCGTGGTCGGTCATGGCAATTGAATTCATGCCCTGAAGTGAAGCCTCCGCAAATAGGTCATCGAGTCGGGATGCTCCATCGAGCATGGAGTACTCCGTGTGTACGTGCAGATGCGTGAAGCCCTGCGCGCCTTCTGGATTGCTCACAACTCACTGCCTTCTTTTCGCTACCGGCACGACCTGAATCCTTCGCACCTTTCCCATTAATCCTGGAGAATCCCCAATGCCCGAACGAGGTCCGGGGAATATTCACTTGTCAATTCAATCCGTTCGCCGGTACGAGGATGCTCAAATGACAGCTCAACAGCGTGTAGCCATTGACGAATGAGACCCAATCTTTCCGCAAGAACCGGATCACCACCGTACATTGTGTCGCCCACAATGGGGTGGCGCATCGCTGACAGATGCACCCGGATCTGGTGAGTTCGGCCAGTCTCCAACACAACCCGCAAGAGGGATGCGTGCCGAAACGCTTCCACCGTTTCATAGTGGGTAAGACTCGGTTTCCCTGCCCTGGTCACGGCGTACTTATATTCGTGACCAGGGTGGCGCCCGATCGCGGCATCAATGGTTCCGGCCAAAGGATCCAGTAATCCTTGGGCAACAGCGTGATAAACCTTGTGCACTTCACGATTTCGAAATTGGTTTTTCATCCGGGAATATGACAATTCGTTTTTTGCCACGGCCATGAGCCCAGATGTTCCAGCATCAAGTCGATGAACAATTCCTTCACGTTCCGGCGCCCCCGAGGTGCTGATCGAGTAGCCCGCTGCCGCTAAGCCACCAATGACAGTTGGACCATCCCATCCGCGGCTGGGATGAGCCGCGACACCGGGTGGTTTATCCACTACTACGAGGTCGTTGTCGTCATAAACGATGTGCATCCCTGGTACTGGTTCTGCAATTATCTCAATCGGGTCTGCGGTAGGCGCAGCATCAAGATCAATTTCAATGACCTGTCCCGAGGTGACGCGGTCACTCTTGTTTAACGTTTTAGTTTCACAGACCACGCCTCCCGCCGCAATAATGATGGCGGCCTGTGAGCGGCTGAGACCCAAAATGCGCGTAAGGGCTGTGTCGATCCTTTCTCCCTCTACCCCTTCGGGGATGGATACCACTCTGCCCACCACTGACTACTTCACTCCGTGAGTGCCATCGATGCTGTATCCACGAATGAGCAGAATCGCTATGGACACTCCGGAAATGACAACGGCCATATCCGCAATATTAAAAATTGCCCAGTAAGGGAGCTGGATAAAGTCAACGACAAAGCCTCGGAAGGGTCCAGGCGCCCGAAACATGCGATCAATAAGGTTTCCCACTGCGCCACCAAGCAACCCGCCCAGCGCCAGAGCCCACGCTACGCTTCCCAACTTGCGTGAGTACTTAATGATGATGACAACAACGACCAGCGCAATCGTGGTAAACACCCAGGTGAGACCGGTACCAATCGAAAATGCTGCTCCAGTATTTTCTGCGTAAGTGAATTTGAGTAGACCATTGAGCAGCACAATCGGACCTTCTCCCGATTCCCTGCGTGGAAGTAAATACTCTTGAGCCCAATACTTTGTGATCTGATCCAGGATAATAATTACAAAAGCGGTGAGACCGAAAATTTTAAGCTCACGGCGGTTAGTTCTCGGCGCGAGTTCCCCTTGATGTTCGCTGGTCTCCACTAGCCCACTCTACGGGTGCCACATCTGATCCCCACCCGCCGGAATCGGAGGGGACAATGTCCACGGCTAATAACGCTCTTCAGCCACCTTGCAGGCCATGCAGAGGGTTGCTCGAGGAAAAGCTTGAAGCCGTAGTTTGCCGATTGCTCGACCGCAACCTTCACAGACGCCATAGCTTTTATCATCAATTCGACCTAGCGCGTGCCGCACCTGCAGGAGCATCTCTCGGGCATTATTGGCGAGAGACATTTCATGTTCGCGTTCAAAAGTCTTGCTGCCGGCATCCGCCTGGTCATCTCCCGCACCGTCACCTGAGTCACGAATGAGGTCAGCCAACCCAATTTCCGCAGTATCTATCTCTTCTAATAGTCGAACTTCATCGGCGTTAAGCGCCTTCCGAATTTCATTGAGTTCCGCCTTAGTCCAAGGACTTTCATCCTCCCGAACAACCAGAACCTTGGGTGCAGTTGACGGCCGTGGGGAGATCACTTTTGTGATCCCCGGAACCGGCTTGGCCTTCTTTTTCGGCATGGGCACGATATTTCCGAACTTCTTAATGACCGGCGGTGCTGGAGTTTCTACCACTGCAATGTCAGTTTTTTCCTCGACTACTTTGCCGCTACCACCGGTAGCAGCCGCTGGTACCTTCGAGGTGATCGAGGGTTTTACCACCTTTTTTGCCGGAGCCTTCTTAACCGGAGCCTTCTTAACCGCAGCCTTCTTAACCGCAGCCTTCTTAACCGGAGCCTTCTTAACCGCAGCCTTCTTCGCAGGGGTCTTCTTCGCCGCAGCCTTTTTCGCCGGAGCCTTCTTGGCCGGAGCCTTCTTCGCAGGGGTCTTCTTGGGCACGGCCTTCTTCGCAGGGGTCTTCTTGGGCACGGCCTTCTTCGCCGCAGCCTTCTTGGTCACGGCCTTTTTCCCAATTTTTTGGGTCGCCTGCTTCTTGACCGAAGCCTTCTTACCAACTGCCACGTGTGTCGCCCCCTTAGGAAACGCAGTTTCTCCCACCTTGCGGATAATGCGTAATTATGTGCGTATGTGAAAATGCGCTCTTCAGCGCACGTGCGAATGGTATTGCCCAGCCACTAAAGTTGTGAAGTGCCCTCCGGGTAGCGCAGCTCCTCTAGAAACCCAGCCTTACCTCCACAGAAAGAACCCCCATGTATAAAGCGGTGCCCCCCACGGTGAACCTCACCGAACTCGAGCACAAAATACTCACCTTCTGGGATAACGAGGGCACATTTGCCGAATCCATGCGGCTACGCGAAGGCGGACCGCAATGGACTTTCTATGAAGGGCCACCTACCGCCAATGGCACGCCAGGTGCCCACCACCTCGAAGCTAGAGCCTTTAAGGACATTTTCCCCCGGTACCGAACCATGAAGGGGTTCCACGTCCCCCGCCAGGCCGGTTGGGATTGTCATGGCCTCCCCGTCGAGCTGGCAGTGGAGAAGGAGCTCGGATTTACCGGCAAGGGTGATATCGAGGCCTATGGTGTTGCCGAGTTCAATGCCAAGTGTCGCGAGTCTGTCCTCAGGCATGTCAGCGAATTCACCGCCATGACCCACCGAATGGGCTACTGGGTCGATATGGACAGCGCCTACTGGACCATGGATCCACAATACGTTCAGAGCGTGTGGTGGTCACTCAAGCAGATTTTCAAGTCCGGATTACTGGTCCAAGATCATCGAGTCTCCCCCTACTGCCCACGTTGTGGCACCGGATTAAGTGACCATGAACTTGCCCAAGGATACGAAGAAGTTGTAGATCCATCCGTCTATGTTCGTTTCCCCGTTGTAACGGGGTCGCTGGCGGCAAAATACCCTAACCTCAGCCTGCTGATCTGGACAACAACTCCGTGGACCCTTGTTTCCAATACGGCGGTTGCCGTAAAACCGAATGCAATCTATTGCGTTGTTGACATTGACGGCGAGCAGTTTGTAGTCGCCGAGGAACTTGTAGAAAAACTCTTTGGCTCCGATCGCACCCCTGAGGGCGACATTCGGTACCTCATCAAGGAGACGTTCACCGGTGAATCCCTTGAACGTCTGGCCTACGTACGTCCATTTGATCTTATTGAAATTCCAGACTCTCATTTTGTAATTTTGGCGGACTATGTAACAACAGACGATGGCACTGGACTTGTTCACCAAGCGCCCGCATTCGGAGCCGACGACCTCATTTCTTGTCGTGCATATGGCCTACCAGTGGTCAATCCCATTGAACCCGATGGAACATTTCAGATATCGACACCACTTGTAGGCGGGCAATTCTTCAAGAAAGCTGATGTCGATCTCACCGAAGATCTCCGAAAGCGCGGCCTGCTATTTCGCTCCGAAAACTACGAACACGCGTATCCCCATTGTTGGCGATGCCACACACCATTGATTTATTACGCTCAACCCTCTTGGTATATCCGAACAACGGCAATTAAAGATCAACTCATTGCCCAGAATGACAAGACGAATTGGTTTCCGGAGACCATTAAGTGGGGTAGGTACGGCGACTGGCTGACCAATAATGTGGATTGGGCTTTATCCCGTAACCGCTATTGGGGAACACCATTACCGATTTGGCGTTGCGAGAATGATCACCTCACCGCCATAGAGTCACTTGCGGAATTGAGTGAACTTTCCGGACAAGATGTCACGCACCTGGATCCACACCGTCCCTATATTGATTCAGTAACTTTCCCTTGTCCGGAATGCTCACAGGTATCGACAAGGGTCCCAGAGGTTATTGATTGTTGGTACGACTCTGGAGCCATGCCATTCGCGGCCCAGAACTACCCGCAAGCAAATAAGGAATCATTTGCGCGGCAATATCCAGCTGACTTCATTTGTGAGGCAATTGACCAGACTCGCGGATGGTTTTACACATTAATGGCAATTGGCACTCTGGTATTTCAAGAATCGTCATATAAAAATGTTGTGTGCCTTGGACATATTCTCGATGAAGACGGTCGGAAAATGAGCAAGCACCTTGGTAATGTCTTAGAGCCCATACCCCTAATGGATCAACATGGTGCAGATGCCGTTCGATGGTTTATGTTGGCCAGTGGGTCCCCATGGCAATCCCGCAGAGTGGGACACAATGCAATTGCCGATGTAGTTCGCAAGACGCTTCTGACCTACTGGAACACGGTTTCATTTCTCGCGCTCTACGCGCGCAGTGCACCATGGTCCCCCGCTGACGGTGCGCCACCTCTTGCCGATCGCCCGATCATGGACCGTTGGCTGATCAATGAAGCTAACGCAATGGCCTCGGGAGTCGACCAAGCTCTAGAGAATTTTGATACTCAAAAAGGTGGTCGGTTAATTGCAGAGTTTATTGACGATTTATCAAATTGGTATGTCAGACGGACCAGAAGGCGCTTCTGGGATGGAGATCCGGCGGCACTGGCCACCCTCCATGAAGCTATCTACATTGTCACACTATGCATGGCTCCGTTCACGCCCTTCATTACGGAGAGAGTGTGGCAAGACTTATTTAGAGAAACAGATCTCACGGCTCCAACATCCGTTCACCTTGCCACGTGGCCGGTTGCTGCATCCGTCGACAGCCAGCTCCGGGAGAACATGAATCTTGCTCGGCGAATAACTGAGTTGGGTCGTGCGGCGCGATCAACAAGCTTGGTTAAAACGCGGCAGCCACTATCGCGAGCCCTGATCAGTGCGCCCGGCTGGGAGGACCTTGATGGGCAATTAATTCAAGAAGTGGCGCAGGAACTCAATGTCCGCGAGTTACTCCCTCTCTCTCAGGCTGACGGTCATCTCGTGGACGTCAGCATTAAGCCCAATTTTCGGGCTCTGGGACAGCGGTTCGGGAAACAGACCCCACTGGTCGCTGATGCCGTGGTTGCCCTCGACCCGGAATTTGTTGTCGAGACAATTCGGCAGCATGGCGGGATGGCACTCGAGGTTCATGAGTTTGACACCAACCCAGTGATCACCCTGGACGACCTCGTCATCACTGAATCTCCTAAAGAAGGCTGGGCCGTTGCCTCCGAGGCCGGTGAAAGTTTTGCTTTAGACCTTGAAGTGACCCACGAACTGGCACTTGCGGGCTTGTCTAGAGAGTTAATCCGAAGTATTCAAGAAGCTCGAAAAGTTGCGGGGTTGGAGATTTCGGACCGAATACATCTCCGATGGGTCAGCTCGGACCCCATGATCATTCAGACGTGGGAACTCCATGGTGATGAGATTGCACACGAAGTCCTAGCGACCGAAGTACTTCATTCCGATATTTTAGGATCAGGTGCTGAAATTGCGTCCGACCTAGAAATCAGAATGTTCCTGGAAAAGGTGTAACTACTGCAGATTTCTAAACACTCCGATGAGAATTTGCAGACCAATCAGAAGAATCAGAAAACCGAGATCAAGTGAAACCTGACCGATTCGAATTGGCGGAACCACTCTGCGAATAAGTTTCAATGGCGGTTCGGTAACGGTGTAAATTGCTTCCACCAGAATTAAGATCACCCCGGTGGGGCGCCAGTCCCGGGCAAATATCTGGACAAAATCGAAGACAAGCCTGCCAATAAGTACGATCAGATAAATGGACAGGAAAGTGGCAATAATGTTGCCAACTTCATTCACGTGATCACCTTCGCAGACTCAATAGCTTCATAAATAAACAAGATTTGCACTGTGCAGAATCAACCTGAGTCTAACTCTGGTTGAAGAAACCATCTTGGGCGAGTTGCTGCCGGGCTTGATCGCCGACATCTACGTTGACCGGGGAAAGCAGGAAAACCTTGTTCGTGATTCGCTCAATACTCCCCCGGCAACCGAAAACTAAACCAGCCGCAAAATCAATGATCCGCTTGGCATCGCTGTCGTCGAGATCACCCAGATTCATGATGACCGGGATTCCATCGCGATACTCCTCGCCAATTCGGCGCGCATCGTTATACGAGCGGGGGTGAATCGTTTCGATCTTGGCAAAATCAATTTGGCGAGCCGGTGGGTTGTACTCGGGGACTCGCCCCCTGGTGGGCAACTCTTCATCTCGACGGATGGTGCGAACCCCGCGGGGTTCTTGGATGGGACGCACCGATCTACCTGCGGCAACTTCTTCATATTCGTAGGTCTCAGAGAAACCCCGACGCGCACCACTACGTTGTGAGGACCGTGGCTCACTCGCCTCAGCAGAGTAATCCTCGTTATAAGAGTCATCCTCTACCAGGCCGAGATAAACAGCCATTCTGCGCACTGCGCCAGCCATGACATGTCCTCCTGAATCAATATTTATAAAAATCTATACCGCAGAAATGATTTATTCCCTATTGGAGTCAACATTACTCCACTACGGGGCGCTCACCGAGGATCGCACTCCCCAGACGCACGTGTGTCGCACCATGGGCAATGGCCTCTTCTAGGTCGTCGCTCATTCCAGCGGAAAGATACGTGGCATGTGGGTACTCCGCCACAAGGGCACTTGACAGTCCGGCAAGCCGCTCAAATGCGCCGGCGGCAGCTATTGCGGTCGAAGGATGAGGGGCAACAGCCATGAGCCCCATGAGTGTCAACCCAGGAGCGGCCGCGATCTGTGCGGCAAGCGGCAACATCTCTGACGGCTGCACCCCACCGCGGTTAGCTGGAGCGGCTGGATCCAAATTCACCTGAATAAAGACCCCCAACTCTTTGGAATGGTTGAGGGCCGCCCTAGACAGAGGCGTGACCAGTTCCATGCGATCACACGTATGAACGAAGTCAGCCCAGGCGACAATCGAGTTGATCTTATTTCGTTGAATCTGTCCGATCATGTGCCAGATCATTCCCTCTGGAGACAGTGACGCCTTGGCTCGAGCTTCCTGGTCCCGGTTTTCTCCTACGTTCCGCACTCCTAAACCATGGAGTATTTCGACATCAGATTCGGGGTAGGTTTTCGTCACGACAATGAGAGTTACTGGATCTGCATAGCCACCATTGCCACAATTGCCACCATTGCCACCATTGCCTCGGCCTGAGGTCCGACAGGCCTGCGAGATCCGCAGCTCCGCACGTGAGAGATTTTCGGCAATAGCGGTAGCTCGCGAGAAATCAGGGTGCAGCATTGGTGGATTCTTTCAAGACAAGTACTAACCCTTGACGACCGGTCCGGCCATCTCGCCGGTAGGAGAATAATTCGCGACTCGACTCAGATGTACAACCGCCAACCGATTCAAATGGGATTTCACATTCAGTCAGCCAAACCTCAAGACCGGCGCGAACATCGATCCCGCCCGCTGAACCCAATGCAGCAGCAGCTACGTCCGAACGGCATCGGTCACGGACCTGCTGCAAGCGATCCTCGGGAACCGGGTAACAGTTCCCACAAATCGCTGGCCCAAGAATCGCTCTGAAAGTGGCCGCTCCCAACTCAGACATAGTCTTTACGGTATTCCCAAGGACATCGGCGCATAGTCCTTTCCATCCGCAGTGGACCACTGCAATCATCGGTTGGCGATCCTCTCGATATCCGCACAGCCCGATGGTGGCACAGTCGGCCCCTAAGGCCACGAGACCAATTCCAACTTCTTCCGTCACTAGCGAGTCAGCCGGTTGCGCCACACCCGTCGAGCGCACAACGGCAACATCGCCACCATGAACCGGCGTCATCACGACAAGATTGGGCTGTTCCACGCCAACCAATGCGGCAAGAGCCGCCCGATTTGAATCAACATGGACTGATTGATCGCCAACATGGTCCGCCAGATTGGCACTGGAGAACGCTCCCGCACTCACGCCACCCAAACGACCAGTGACCGCCCAGAAAGCTGAGCGGTCACTAGGTGCCAGTGAAGGAAAAACCCCACTGGCAAGGGGAAGAATCATTACTTCAAGAAATCAGGAACATCTAGTTCATCGTCGGCTTCTTCAAATACAACAGTCTTGGGTTGTTGCACATTCCTGGCAAAGGTCGGAATTTCTCCTGTTCCCGAATGGTCCGCCACCTGCCTTCCGGCTCGTTTTGCCGGTGGTTCACCACCGTCAAATCCCGCAGCAATTACGGTCACGCGTACTTCATCGCCGAGGGTGTCGTCAATGACGGCTCCAAAAATGATGTTGGCATCTGGATGTGCTGCATCCGCAACCAACCGAGCAGCTTCATTAATTTCGAAAAGACCCAAATCACTTCCACCCGCAATAGACAGCAACACGCCATGAGCTCCGTCGATTCCTGCTTCTAGCAGCGGACTTGAGATTGCTTTTTCGGCGGCCTGCATCGCTCGGTCCTCACCGCGTGCCGAACCGATTCCCATCAAAGCCGATCCAGCCGAGTGCATCACACTCTTCACGTCGGCAAAGTCGAGGTTGATGAGTCCCGGAGTCGTGATTAGATCGGTGATCCCACTAACCCCTTGCAAAAGCACGTGATCGGCTTGCCGGAACGCATCGATGACAGAGATCTCCCGATCGGCCAGTGACAGAAGTCGGTCATTAGGAATCACGATCAAGGTGTCAACTTCGGCACGCAGATCTTCAACACCTTGATCCGCTTGCGCCTGCCGCCGCCGACCTTCAAAACCGAATGGTCGGGTGACGACCCCAATTGTCAGTGCGCCCAGTGATCGAGCCACCTTGGCCACAACGGGGGCTCCGCCTGTTCCGGTACCGCCGCCTTCACCCGCGGTCACGAACACCATGTCCGCACCCCGCAGGACTTCTTCTATTTCCTCGAGGTGATCCTCAGCAGCTTTCTTGCCCACTTCCGGATTGGCACCTGCGCCGAGGCCACGGGTAAGTTCTCGACCAATATCGAGCTTGACATCGGCATCGGACATGAGGAGCGCTTGGGCATCAGTGTTAATTGCAACGAATTCAACGCCCTTGAGCCCTACCTCAATCATGCGATTGACAGCGTTAACGCCACCACCGCCAATGCCAACAACCTTGATAACCGCTAAATAATTCTGTGGAGCCGCCACGGCCGCTCTCCTTTTCCGTTCATGTCGATGGAAGGGGCTCCATCGAACGCTTCAGCCACAAACCCTCAACCTCAACAAGAGGCTGAGCAAATGGTCCGCTCGTGGCCGCGCGGACTTTAGACGCAATGGGTGGAGAAGCGCAAGGCGAGAAGGCCATTTTTTTTAATTATTTTTTTTATTTCTGGCATTCCCCCATAAAAATGACCAGGTCAGGCCCATCGGGTCCGGTGCGAGCTTGGCTACAGTGATCATATGGACCCCGCTCGTATGGACCC
>CAITYI010000232.1 GCA_903896585.1 uncultured bacterium | reverse complement strand
GATGTGTCACCGGCACCTACCGCAGATGACACTGCGGTTGAAGTTCGAGACCTCGCTTCGGACACCCGTTATTGCTTCCGGATCCGGGCCGTCTCCGAGCAGGGAACATCGCGTTGGTCCGATCGCGTGTGTGTGCGCACCGATCCGGAACCGATCACCGAACCTACGCCACTTGCGGAAACCCCAATGGATGCTGCGATTGTTCGCGAATTGCCCTTCTAGCTCCCGGGGAAGTTGCGGGGCGCGGGCATCTCAGTGGGAAGTCGCAGGAACTGCGGTGGCAACGGGGGCGAGATGAACTCAACACCCGAGATCGCGACCTCCCCCCATGACTCAGCGTCTTCACCGAAGGGCGGATAGACCGTCACAATTTCCAAGGTGACCGAGTTTGTTCGGGAACGGGGAAACTCAACAACCTGTCGGAAGTCGCGATCGGATGTGACTGCGAGTAATTGCGTTTCGAAAGTTGAGCCATCCATAAAGGTCAATTTGATGTCTTTTGGTGTTGCCAGCGCCCGGATGCCAAATTGTTTGCCCTGAATACCTGGAAGGATCACCATTCGATCGATGATGGTTTCGTCATTGAGGGTGAAGTCAAGGGTCGACCCCCGGCCAAGCCCAAAGTAGGAGGCCGACGCCCAGAAGGTACGCCCGTCACCCCCCAACGCTGCTGAGGCCGAGGTGCCCTCCAGGCTCGAAGATGCCACGACATTTACGGGCGTCACGAGGGTCCCCGCCGTCGGGTTAATAAATTGATTGATCGATTGGTACACCTGGGTGAGGCCGAATTGGACTCGGAAGGCATTCGGGCCGAAGAGGGCGAAAATGACCGCGCTCAGAAACACTCCCAGGAGGGAAAACACAATGATTGGGGTGCGCCAACTGCGGGTCAAATGTCGGGATTGCCTCGCTGTTTCGTCCTCAGTGGCGGCTTCGCTCAGAAGCTCTACTTCAACCATCTCGGGTTGAAGTTCGACCCCAGGCATGGAAGTACCGCACCAGTCACAAAAGATTCGGGTGGCTTCGTTGAGTTGACCACATGTCGGACATGCTGTGTCGCCATGGACGGTACGCGTTGTTGTGGCGACGGTGCGTTCGACAACCTGTGATGGCAATTCCTGGGGTGCCCGTGCCTCCAAAACCGAAGGAGCAGCTTTCTCGACGTAGACCTCCTCGGTGAGCTCTGGGAGTTGTCGGGCGATCACTTCGGTAACCGAAAGCGCGACGGGTACTGCAACTGTCTGCTGCCGGGCACTAAACCACGACCCAATAAGTAGTGCGTACCACGCACCAATGAAAATCCCGACTGCGCCAGCAGCCCACCAATTTGTCATCCGGCCAACAAAAAACACGATGACGGCACCAAATAAGGCGATGCCGGCAACCTCCAAGAGTTTTTTGACACCGATTCGGCCGGTAGGTGCTAGCTCCTCTGGGTGAAACAGTTCCTCGAACTCCGCCGGAACTTCAACGACTTCTTCGGCTGAGTATTCATCGACGATCACATCTTCGGCTGAGTATTCATCGACGATCACATCATTAACGACAGTCTCTTGGGCAGCGGCTGGTAGCGGATTGGATTCTTCGAAGATTTGTGGTTCGGGTGTCGGGGAAGTTTTTGGATCCCACGGCGGGTCACCGGCAAACTCAAGGTAGGCCGAACACTCCGGGCAATAGGGTCCCCACGGCACTGTTGAAGAACAGCGCGTGCAGGTGATTGTCAATGGTGGGGCCATGGGCTCTAGGTCGCCGACTCGACCTCAAGCTTGACATGGGCGGGGACGAGTCTGGTGACAATGTGCCGAATGCGATCGATGTCCGGGGCAGCAATGCGCACGCGTGCCGTGGGGCCATTGTCGGTGGCCCAATCCGCTGGCGACGTTGGAGTCATGCTGACCAGAGTACTGCCGGAGTCATCGATCTCTACTGACGCGGCTTCGCGTGGCACAAGTCGGGTGCGGATTGCGTGCGCGGTGCCCGACCAACTCGCCCGCTGGTGCGCATTGGCGACATCGTCGCGAATTGCGGCCTCGTCCCAAACGTTGTCGATGTCAGCCAGCACCCACGAGCCGATGTATGCCGTCATATCGGGTGGGGCGATGCGGGGATCCAGATAGGCATCGAAGCAATCCAGGGTTTGGATCGTGGGCGCAATAACCTCGTCAAGTGCGCGCAGGAATGCGCAGATCAATGGATCCTCGGCGAGCATCGCCGGAATTTGGGCCTCCAGCGGAAACGGGCTGCGCGCACCAGGCACCAGGTGGCG
>CAITYI010000231.1 GCA_903896585.1 uncultured bacterium | reverse complement strand
TGACCGTTGAGGTAAGTTCTTCCTTGGTGGCAAGAGGGGCAATGCTGCTGTTCAACTCGGTCTTGGTCGCCAGTGTCGCAAGGCCTGTGTTGAGCTCCGTTTTTGTGGCGAGGGATGCTGTGGCAGCCGTGACCGTTGAGGTAAGTTCTTCCTTGGTGGCAAGAGGGGCAACGCTGCTGTTTAACTCGGTCTTGGTTGCGAGAGGAGCAATCCATGTGCTGAGTTCTATTTTTGTCGCCAGCGGTTCAAGATCTGCTTTGCTGGCCAGCGGCGCGACCGCGCTGTTCAAATCCGCCTTGGTGGAAAGTCCGTAATTGCCGGTCTGGGACAGCACCGCGTTGGTGAAATCTGTTATGAAAGCACTGTTTCCACCGAGATTATCTGCCACGCCCTGAATTAAAGTGTTTGCCGCCACCTGCCCTGTTAGGCCGATGTATTCGATGTCGGTCAGAAAGGATTCGGGCAGGCTCACGCTGCTCAGACCACTGCAACCGGAGAACGCCTGATTGCCGATGCTGGTGATACTTGCGGGAATCGTGACGCTGGTGAGATTGGTGCAGCCATAGAATGCATTGTCTGCAATCGCAGTGACCGGCAAGCCTTGGATCGTGCTTGGAATTGTCAATGCCCCACCCGAACCACCGTAACCTGTGATCGTGGCCCAACCGTTAGATTCCAAGTAGTAGTAATCACCCCACGAGCTGTCGTTACGGTAGAGTTCAGCCGAGTTAGCAGCAAGTGGCTGATTGTTAATGCCCCCGAATAAAAGGACTCGTCCATTCGCAAGCGGAACACTCGAATGAAAATAGCGAACATAGTTCATCTCGCTGGCTCTAGTCCATAAGCCAGTTAATGGATTATAAATTTCTGCATGTTTTGATCCCACTCGCGTATTTGGATCGAATCCTCCTGTAAGCAAAACGGTACCATTACGCAAAAGTGTTGGAGCTCGTGAGTGAAATGCTTCTAGCGTATCGCCTGTTCTGCGCCACAACCCGGTAACTGGATTGTACAATTCAGAGCTTGATAGCGTGGCCCCACTTATGTTCTCTCCTCCTGTGATCAGCACCTCGCCGTTTGCTAGGAGAGTGGCAGTATTATTTGTTCTTGGATTAATCATTGGGTTTGTGATACTCCATTTGCCCGTAACGTGGTCATACAACTCCGGACTAAGCACTGATCCACCTCTGCCACTGCCACCAGTGACTAGCACGTTGCCATTTGCTAATGAAGTCGCTACAAAGCCGTACCGCGCATTGATCATCTCTCCTGTTGAGCTCCACACCCCTGTAGCTGGATCATAAATCTCGGCTTGAGTCAAAATCCCATCAGCATATCCACCAGAGGCTAACACCTTACCGTTAGGTAAAAGATTTAGAGTGTGGCCCCACCGCCGTGTAATCATCCCGCCTGTAATACTCCACGTGCGAGTAACAGGGTCATACGACTCAGCGCTAGGCCCATCATCAGTATTGCTGCCACCTGCAACCAGCACTTTGCCATTTGAGAGTAGTATAGCAGCAGCACCGCTACGCTTGCTATTCATCGGTGCTGTGGATGACCACATCCCCGTGACTGGGTCATAGAGCTCAGCCAGCCTAGTTTGATCACCTAGAGCCCCCCCCGCCACCAGCACTTTACCATCTGCAAGCAAGGTCGAAGTTGGTGCGTCCGCGGAAACTACCCGGCTGCCCGTCATTACAAAATCATACGCGCCGTTTGCGTGTGGCAGCAAGACCGCGCCGAGTAGCGACAGAAACAAAGACAAACGGCAGAACAAGGGAGAGAGGGATTTCATAAGAGAGTCAAGAGTGTGGAGTATAGGATGCACGTTGGGAAAGTAAGCTCTAACGGTTTGGAGTCATTGCGATTTTTGGGTCTGAAGCCCGCTCTTGTTCTTATCGACGGCTAAAAAAATCGGTCACGGTCGCTAAGGACGATCCGAGGGAAGTATGGTGGATCATGCCGCCACCGGAATCGATCTGCGAGCAGGCCCCTGTGGACAGCAGCAATGTCAATGTGCGTCGTGTTGCGTTAAAGCTCATGTAGTTGAATTAGTTACGAATTGATAAAGTGTCAAGACAAAATACTGCACAGAGACAACAAAATCGACACATGTGAATGTTTGAGATTTGATTAATAGGTCAAATATTGCTTTACCTGTAGCGCGGATTTCAAACAAATCACCCCCTCCCAGTTTCCCGAGAGAGGGTGATGAATGCAAAACTACGGGGCTAACGGATCACTCAGTGAATGAAGACCTCAACGATCCATCAAAAATGCCCCAGTGCGGAAGCTGCCTTGGATGCCTGTCGTGGGGATTTTGATAAAGCCAGCGCCCACGGTTTCAAGATCATTGCGGCGGAATACCACGCCGGATACACTCGCATTGGCCTTGAGAATACCGGTATTGCTAGCATCGAGTGCGATGGTGCCCGAAATAGTTCCTGCACTTGCATTGATTCCACCTTGCCATAAAGCCATGACTCTTCCTGGCAATGCCACGGAATTTAGCTTGTAGGATGAATCCATGACGAACCTTTCTGGCAGTGCTGTGAACTGCTCGGCATTTGGCAGTCCTCCTCCGTCAAAGGCGACGTTTCTGAACTCGCTGTTCGTGAGCCCAAGATTAGCTGTGAGCAGCAACGCAGATGCTGGTCTAATATGCTGATTAACCGTGACATCCGCGGCAATTGGGCCGAAACCACTGCTGTAGGATAATTCGGCGCTATCCGCGACACGCCGCCAATATAGACCGCTTTCTGTGGAGGTGAATGAGGTTTGTGGAACGACCCCGGTATTGCTAAGTGAGATGATTCCGCCGAGGTATGAGTTCAAGTTGCGATATGGTTTAACCCAGAGGATTGCCTGTCCTGTAGCCCCCATGTTGACCGTCTTGATGAACGACTGGGCGTCACCCAATTGTCCACTCAACGTAAGAATTCCTGTTGTGCCCAATGTTCCTGTTGCCCAGCCAAGACCCGCAGGGATTTGGTATCCATCCTGTTTACCTTGATCGATGAGCATGGTAACTTGACGCGAAGTCGTTGGCAGTTCGCCAGTTTTTGCTAAGCGAAATCCACGGAGTGTTCCTTGTGCATAACTGCCACTGGCTAAGGCTGTCGTTGCATCGATCTGCCAGCTAGTGGAAAAAGCCGGCGTGGGGTAGCTGACCGGGAAGGTAATGGCAAATGCGGCACGATCAAAAGCAGACAGAAGATCGAATGTTCCCTTGGCACTTCGAATCGTTGTTGATCCAATCGCTTCGTATTTGGCACTCCATGTTCCTGGTGAACTGACAGTCGTGGTAATCATTCCTTGGGGGAAGCCATTCGCATCTTGCAGCAAGACCTGCCATGTCCCAATAAGTCCTGATGGAAATGCAGATATTGTAAGCTGAAACGGGATGGTCCGCAGGATTATTTTGCCATTTAACACCTGAATCGATAAATTCACCGTGCCCACTTTTCCTGTGAGCTTGCCTTCAAGCACTCCCGTGGCGGTATTGAATGTCATCCCTGTGGGTAATTTGCCAACCAACTTCAATGTCCCTTGCGGCACGAGTTCACGTAGTTCAAATCGCAAACGATCGCCAATGCGAGGCTTAAATGCCGCGACGTTGCCTTTGTAGACCAATTCATAGGTATCGCTCAAACCATCGGCATCGCTGTCGGCAAGCAGAGGATTAGTCTTGAGTTCGGTCACCTCGCGGAGGTTGGAAATTCCGTCATTGTCCGTGTCTTCGAGAGCATCGGAGATCTTGTCTCCATCCGTATCGGTAAGCAGCGGATTCGTCTTGGTGTTGATCTCCTCTTCTAAATCACTCAATCCATCTCCATCGGTATCTTTGGCAAGTGGGTTAGTGGTGCGGAATTTTTCTTCTCCATCGCTGAGTCCATCACCATCAGTGTCGGCAACGAGAGGATTGGTGGTATCGGTGACTTCATGGCCGTCATTCACTCCATCTGAGTCGCTATCGGCAACATTGGGATTGGTGAGAAGAATGATGATCTCTTGATAGTTGGTCAGACCGTCGTTGTCGGGGTCTCGCGTATCTTGCACAAAACTCGCTCCTACGGTTTTGTTGGCGTCCATGAGCAAGGTTAGAGGATTGGTGGATCCACTGGCGTCATCCGACCATGCGCCGAATAGATAACCTACCGTTGGTGTTGCCGTTAGCGTGGCGTTCGTGCCGTGAGCAAGTGTTCCTGACTTACTGAAGCTACCGCCGGTGGCCGTGCCGTTGTTGGTGAGGGTCAGCGTGTAGGTCGGATATGATTCGTTCGTTTTCGGATCTGATTGATTCTCGACCTCATAGCTGTCCGAGTAACCATCGCCATC
>CAITYI010000230.1 GCA_903896585.1 uncultured bacterium | reverse complement strand
GGGTCCATTCCGCGGTGCGATCTGGGTATTTTTCGGCATTTTTGCTCTCCAAGTTGTTCCGTTGCAAATGGCGCTCTTGCCGTTACTGCAAATGTTTAACCTTGGGTGGAGCATCGGCGATATTCCGATCTTCCCGGATCTCAACAAACCTGGATCAAATCAGTCATTGCTTGCGGGTACGTATATTCCGTTGTGGATCGCGCACACCATGTTTGCGCTCCCGCTGGCCATCTTCCTACTTCACAACTTCATGGCCCAACTACCGCGCGATCTCATGGAAGCGGCCCGAGTCGATGGCGCCGGGCACTTCCTGATCTTCCGCAAAATCGTGCTGCCGTTGTCCATTCCTGCAATTGCATCTTTTGCGATTTTCCAATTCTTGTGGGTGTGGAACGACTTACTTGTGGCCATCACATTCGCAGGTGGCACACCGAACGTGGCTCCAATTACTAGTTATTTAGCAAGTTTGAAGGGTTCATATGGCGCACAATTACACCTCACCACCGCAGGTGCCTTCATTGCGATCATTGTGCCGTTGATTGTCTTCTTCTCGCTACAACGATTCTTCGTCAGAGGACTCTTGGCGGGCTCGGTAAAAGGCTAGCCTGATTGCATGAATAACCGTGCTCGGATTTTTGATGGACTTGAAGTTCCCGCAAACTTTGTACTGGGAGTAGCCACTTCAGCGTGGCAAATTGAAGGTGACCTTGCGGGGCGAGGAGCCTGCAACTGGGATGAATTCGCCAACATTCCTGGCAAAGTGGTTGACGGTGCAACAGGTGAGCCGGCCTGTGACCACGTGAACAGAATCGAAGAAGACCTCGACCTTCTGGCCTGGCTCGGCGTTGACACCTATCGGTTTTCCATTAGTTGGGCGCGCGTGATCCCCGGTGGCGTGGGTCCGATTTCTGCTGCCGGAATCGATTTTTATGACCGGTTGGTGAACGGTTTAATTGATCGAGGAATTGCACCGGTCCCTACCCTCTTTCACTGGGATACTCCACTTGCGATCGAGCACAACGGTGGGTGGACAAATCGTGAAACGGCACATCAATTCGCCGACTACGCCCGTGCCATGGCCAGCCACTTTGGATCAAAAATTCAACAATGGGCAACACTTAATGAACCGTGGTGCTCAGCCTTTCTTGGTTACTGCGCTGGGTACTTTGCCCCGGGTCGAATGGAGCCAAAGGCTTCGCTGGAAGCTGCCTACAACCTGATTTTAGGTCATGGATTAGCGGTCAATGCCATGCGGGAAGTCGGAGCAAACAACATCGGAATTGTATTAAATGTGATTCCATGTGTGGCCGAGACACCTGAGATGGAAAGTGCGACCGAGCATATTGACGGAATGCAAAATCGACTATTTCTCGATCTACTAGCAGGAAAGGGAGTAAGCGATCTCACCCGCGATTCATGTGCATCGATAACCGACTGGGCTTTTGTCAGGGATTCCGACAATGTGGTCCTGTCCACCCCAATTGATTGGGTGGGGGAGAACTACTACACCATAAATCGCATTGCGGCCCCTGGTGTCAGTGACATCGTGGCCATTGGTCAGGACACCAGCATGTTTCCCGCTTGCCCCCCCGCGAATTTTGCTCCTCGTGGTGAGCGCACCGACATGGGTTGGGAGATTTTCCCCGAGGGCCTCCTCATGGCGCTCCGCCAAATAAATGAATCACTGCCCGATATCCCACTCTGGGTTTGCGAGAACGGAATGGCTGCCCCTGATTCCATCGATGACCCTGAACGAATCGCATATCTCAGGGCACATATTGCTCAGGCAATTGCCGCTCGTGAAGAGGGACTAGATGTTCGCGGTTACTTCGCCTGGAGCCTCATGGACAACTTGGAATGGGCATCCGGATGGACCAAAAAATTTGGTCTTATTCGGGTGGATCCGGCAACTGGTGAGCGTGAACCAAAAGCGAGTGCTCGGTGGTACCGAGAACTCTTGGCCCGCAGGTAGGGTTAGCGGGCACGAAGCGTCCCCGTAGTCCAACCGGTAGAGACACCCGGCTTAAACCCGGCACAGTGTGGGTTCGAATCCCACCGGGGACACAAAATACTGCT
>CAITYI010000229.1 GCA_903896585.1 uncultured bacterium | reverse complement strand
CGTGAAACTTGAACTGCGCGGGATCACCAAAAGGTTCCCGGGCGTGTTGGCTAACGACAACGTTTCCCTCACCGCAGAGTCAGGCAAAGTTCTTGCGTTAATCGGTGAAAATGGTGCGGGTAAGAGCACCCTGATGAATATTCTTTCCGGGATCTACCGTCCCGATAGCGGCGAGATCATTATTGACGGTGTGCAGCAACACTTCAATGATCCCGGCCAGGCCATCAAGGCGGGGATCGGAATGGTGCACCAGCACTTCATGTTGGTGCCAGTGTTTACCGTGGCGGAAAACGTCGTGCTGGGTGTCGAACCCACGATCGCCGGAAATATCTTAAACCGCAAGAAGGCAAACGCGGAAGTTGAAGAGATCTCCCGAAAGTATGGGTTGGCTGTCGACCCTAAGGCCTTGGTTGAGGATCTCCCCGTGGGTATTCAGCAGCGGGTCGAGATCATCAAGGTGCTTCTGCGTGGCGCAAAGATTTTGGTTTTCGATGAACCAACCGCGGTGTTAACGCCCCAAGAAGTCACTGAGTTTTTTGGAATCGTTGAAGAATTAAAGGCCCGCGGATCCACCATCATTTTCATTACCCACAAGTTGAAAGAGGCTTTGGCCATCGCCGATCACATCACGGTGCTACGTGGTGGCAAAGTGGTGGGTCAGGCCAATCCCAAGACCGCCACCCCGGAAGAGCTCGCCACCATGATGGTGGGTCGGGATATTGATCTGACCGTGACCAAGTCGGAATCCAAGCCAGGTGACGTTGTTTTGGCCTTGAACAAGGTTCTGGTTGTAGATGACTACGGCCGACCGCTGCTGGACAATATTGATCTCGATGTTCGGGCAGGAGAAATTGTTGGAGTCGCGGGTATCCAAGGTAATGGTCAAACCGAACTCGTTGAGGTCATCACCGGTCTGATTCCGTTAGCCGGAGGCAATATCACTTTGCTGAATGAAGAAATAGGAACATCGACACCTCGAAGAATTCACAAAGATGGTGTGGCGCATGTGCCCGAGGATCGCAATCACATGGGCATGATTGGTTCGTTCACCGTCGCCGAGAATTTGGTACTTGATTCCTATTACTCAAAGCCTTTTTCCAAAGGTATTCGCATGCAACGCCAGGCAATTGAGGAATCCGCACAGCAATTGGTCATGGACTACGATGTTCGCCCACCCATGATTGACAACACTGGCAGCACTTTGTCAGGTGGTAACGCCCAAAAAATGATTGTGGCCCGCGAATTCAGCCGCGAGGTACCCCTCTTGCTGTTGGCTCAGCCAACTCGCGGAATCGATGTTGGATCCATCGAATACATCCACGAACAAATTGTGCGCAAACGCGATAGCGGTGCGGCAATTCTTGTGGTGTCCACCGAACTCGATGAAATCTTTGCCCTCTCCGACCGCATTCTGGTGATGTTTGACGGAAAAATCGTGGCATCCCTCAAGACCTCTGAGACCTCACCCACGCAGGTGGGTCTCTTTATGGCGGGGAAGGCAGCATGAGCGCGAATCTGACCCCCGAAGAAAAAGAGGAATTGGTTAATCCCAAGGAGCGCTCATTTGCCTTGCGGCTGGCAACCGCAACCGATTGGCGAACAGGTCTGGTGATTCCACTTCTGGCCATTTTGACCGCACTCATTATTGGTGTGATCATCATTATGCTGACCGGCTCGAGCTTCTCCGATGCCATGAAAGCCTACGCGGCGCTGGTACAAGGTTCGGTGGGATCCCTTCGCGCTATCTCCGAAACATTGACAGCAGCCACTCCTCTGATTTTTGCTGGATTGTCCGTCGCGCTGGCATTTCGGGCCGGTCTGTTCAACATTGGTGGTGAAGGCCAAGCGCTCATTGGTGGCATGTTTGCGGTATGGGTTGGCTTTTCAATCACGGGTATTCCTTTGTATATCCACCTGCCGCTCGCGGTTCTTGCCGGCATTATTGGTGGTGCGATTTGGGGATTCATTCCCGGTGTTCTCAAGGCTAAGACGGGTGCTCACGAAGTCATCACCACGATCATGCTCAACTACATTGCCTTGCGATTGGTCGATTACTTCCTCAAGACAGATATTTTCCAGCGCGAAGGTCGCAATGATCCGGTGTCGGAGAGCGTCTTGCCCACGGCGAACTACCCTGCATTCCTGTCCAGCATTGACCCGGCGCTGCGCGTGCATGCGGGTCTCTTCGTGGCCTTGGGTGCCGCAATATTGGTTTCCTGGTTGCTGTTCCGAACCACAATTGGTTTCGAGTTTCGCGCGGTGGGTGCCAATCCCAATGCCGCTCGCTATGCCGGCATCTCAGTGACCAAGGTGTACATCCTGGTCATGGTGATCGCGGGTGCCCTTGCGGGTTCAGCGGGTGCAGGTCAGGTACTCGGCGTTCTGGATCGAGCAACCCCGGGTTTCAGTGAAGGTTTGGGTTTTGATGGAATCGCGGTTGCACTCCTTGGCCGAAGTAATCCTTATGGTGTTGTGGCTGCGGCGTTGCTCTTTGGTGGGTTGCGGGCAGGTGGTCAACAGATGCAAGTGTCCGCGAATGTGGGAATTGACCTCATCTCGGTCATTCAAGCTTTGATCATCATGTTCGTTGCCGCTCCCGCACTGATTTCAGCGATCTATCGACTGAAAAAGCCCGTTGCTTCCACTCAGATCAGTAAGGGGTGGGGAGCATGAGCACCCAAGGCAATGGATTTGAGTATCAAGAACTTCCCGTCGAGCCTTATGCCGCGGGTGAGAAGAAAACTAAGGCGCTCACCAAGAACAAGATTCGTCGGGCCCGCATTACCGGTGTGGTGTTATTGATTCTTGCCGGTGTGGTTATGTTCATTTTGGCTCCCGCGGCCGAGGGTGACTCCACATTCGGTTTGAGTTTCCCAGATGAACGGTTCCAACTTGAAGCATTGTCGGTGCCCAGCACCGCATCTTTATACATTCTTGCTCTGGTACTGGCATTCCTCGGTGGCACTCAGTTCCTCAAGGGTTTCCAAAGTAAGTCCACCATGATTTTGGGAATCTCTTTTGCAATCTTTGTGGTAGCGGTCATGGTGTGGGCAACGGCCGGCGAGGAATTCTCGTTGATCTCCATGCTTGTCTCCACCATTGCGCGATCAACTCCCATTGCATTAGGCGCTCTCTCCGGAATTTTGTGTGAGCGTGCCGGTGTGGTCAATATTGGTATTGAAGGCATGCTG
>CAITYI010000228.1 GCA_903896585.1 uncultured bacterium | reverse complement strand
GATCTGGACGTCACCGTGACCCATCACCGAGGGCATGCTTTTGCTTTAGGAGAATACGCTCGAGAACAAGACATTCCGATTATTTTCACTTTGGGTGGCGACGGAGTTATCAACGAAGTCGTTAATGGATTACTCTCCCACGGCCCAAGCACCACCATTGTTGCTCCGATACCTGGTGGTAGCGGGAATGTATTTGCGCGAGCACTGGGGCTTCCCGTAGACGCTGTGGAAGCAACCGGTGCGGTTCTTGAGGCATTGCGTGGCAATCACATCACTACGATCAATTTGGGGCACGTCCAATCCCAAGGGTCAGACGGCACTCCACTGAACCGGTACTTCGTGGCGAATGCCGGGTTGGGGCTCGATGCCCAAATTATTGGGGCCATGGAGAAAGTTCGCGCAAAAGGTCACAAGGCCTCACCTCAGCGCTATTTGGCAACCACGCTCAGGGAATACTTTCTCGAAACAAACCGATCGCGGTCTCCCCTTCGAATATCGCGACCGGGCTCGGATCCGATCGACAACGTATTCGTTGCCCTCATTCAGAATTCATCACCGTGGACCTTTTTTGGCAGTTGGGCCTTGGACCCAAACCCGGCCGCGAGCTTTCACACCGGATTGGACGTGTTCATGGTCCGGAAATTGCACGTGGCAGCCACTATCGGCGTTGCCGCCAAGATTATTACCCGGGCGCGAGGGGGGATGCGGGGAAAGTCGCACACCTCCTGGCACGATCAGCGCGAATTCACCGCAGATTCCAGCACTCCGATCCCGCTTCAGGTCGATGGCGAAGCCTTGGGAGAGATCTCCCATGCGACCTTCACCAGCCGGCCCAATTGTCTCCGAACCGTTATGATTGTGGAATAAATAGGATATTTAGGACAATTTACGCATAAGTTACCAGAGCCGCAGCAAGAAATTTTAATTTACCGGGTTTTTCGGCCCTTAACGCTTGTCCAATTGGCTTTCGTCTGCGAGGCTTAGCCTTGCCCTTGTTTTGACGGGCTGGCCCACTTCCCACTTTGGCCAGTGAAGCACGACTTCACCCTTGGGTGGAAGCCAGCGCGTGAAAGCATTCACAAGTGCTGGCGAACCCAGCACACCAGTACAGATGGAGTGATCGCGCATGGACTGGCGCCACGAGGCAGCCTGCCGTGACGAAGACCCTGAGTTGTTCTTCCCAATCGGCAACACCGGCCCTGCTTTAGTTCAAATCGAAGAAGCTAAAGCGGTCTGTCGGCGTTGCCCGGTTATCGATGACTGCCTGCGCTGGGCCCTCGAAACAGGTCAAGATTCCGGCGTGTGGGGTGGATTGAGTGAAGATGAGCGTCGGGCACTCAAACGGCGCAATGCCCGCCTACGGGCTCGCACCACCGCCTAACCTGCCTCAGCGGAACCGGTCAACCAAGCACTTGGACGGAACGAGCCAAGGGGATGGAGATCGCAGCGCTGGTTCCCGGTTCATCGCTAGATAAGAACTCGAACTCGCCCCGAAGTTCCTTCACCACCAAATCCCCAACGATGCTCAGACCCAAGCCCGGTTCACCCAACATTCCGGCACCGTTGTCGTGAACAACGCACACCAACTCTCGCTCAGTACGCTGAATATCAATCGTGATGAGATCACCACGTGAGTGCTCCAAAGCATTATGAACAAGTTCAGAGATGCTCATGGCTAGCGGAATTGCAATACCCGTGGGCAACTGCCCTCCAGATCCGTGACGCTCAACTGTGGCACCGGTACCCTCCCCTGCCGCCGCGATAATTATTGAATCAGTGAGTTCATCCACATCCACATTCGTGACAACGTCTTTGGAGAGGACATCGTGGATTGCCGAAATTGCACTGATGCGTTGTTGTGCATCGGAGAGGGCGTCCCTCGTTTCCTGGTGCACTGCTCTTCGGGCTTGAATCCGCAATAGTGAGTTCACCATTTGCAAATTGTTTTTTACCCGGTGATTAATCTCCCGAATCGTTGCTTCCTTGGAAAGCAACGCCCGCTGCTGGGCTCGCACTGCCGTGACATCTTTCACAATCAGAATTGTCCGCTCTCCCACCGCGTCTGCGTCTACATTCAAAGCAACCGAGCTGATCATGATGGTGGCTTCAGATCCGTGGATATCGGCAATTCCTGAGTATCCGCCGCGAGTAACTTTGTCTAAGGCCTTTGACGGGCCCGCCGGAGATTCGTCTAACTTCCTCACCAACGGATTTAAACTTTGACCAACCAATCCGGTGGCCAAGCCCAGGCGCCGAAATGCACTTGTTGCATTGGGGCTCGCGTAATCGATCTCACCCCGAGCATTGATGCGAATTAAGCCATCGCCAACTCGTGGCCGATCCCATGAGTCCACCGAGTCCTGTGAGTGTGGCGCCCACGGCAATCCCCGGGAAATCATGGCCAAAATGGCATCAGCACTCTCCAGATATACCTGCTCTAATTGCCCGGCAACCCGGGATGTTCGAGATGCATGTCGGGCAATAACTCCGATGAACTCATTGCCGTGCCGAACCGGATATGCCTCAACACCCGTGGGCGCAAGTGGGTCAGTCAGGGTACGAGGCGCGTTTGCACGACCGACAGCAGCCGCTTGGTCCAAAGCCACATTGCGACCTCGCGGACTGAATGTCCCGACCAGATCTTCAGCAAGTGAGGTGGCCGCAGTCGAAGCCCGCACCTGTGCAACTGCCAGTAAGCCACCTTCATTCCAGGTGGGTACCCACAGAACGAGATCGCTGAAGGCCAGATCGGCAACCACAGCCCAGTTGTCGACCAGGAGGGTAAGGAATTCGATATCAGGCGGGGCAAGCTCGGTGCGTTGCTCGAGTACTTTCGCGACGCCAGGCACAAGCACAGACTATCGTGACCAACTATCGTGACCACATGGACGAATCCGAAAACACCGGTCCCCCGGCGTCTGGTCATCAGGTAATTAGCGCAGCCGAGAGATACGGCGTTCGCCACCTTTTCACCCTCTCCGGTGCACACATATTTCCCTTGTACGACGCATGTCAAAAGCGGCCCAACGCTCCGCGACTGGTGGACACCCGCCATGAACAAACTGCCGGCTTTGCAGCTGAGGGAACCGCCCGATTGACTCGCACTCCTGGATTCGTTGCCGCTACCGCAGGTCCGGGGGTCACCAATCTTGTTACTCCACTTACCAGTGCACTTTTTAATGGGGCACCGTTAGTTGCCATTGGTGGCAGGGCGCCCGAGTATCGATGGGGTTCTGGTGCCTTGCAAGAACTCGACCACCTGCCCATTGTCGACTCCATTACCAAGAGTGCTCGTACCGCTCACACGGTGGATTCCGTTGGTCCATTAAGTGAAGCGGCATTCTCTTTAGCGACTTCCCCGCACAGAGGACCAACATTTCTTGATATTCCCATGGACGTCCTGTTCTCCCCGGCGCCGGAGGTTGCACTGGACGTGTCCGTGGAACCAAGTTCGGAATTACCCAAAGGTGTGGGTTTAAATCAACTCGATGAAGCCTTAAAAATCCTGCACGCCTGTGAACGACCAGTCATTGTGGCGGGCACCGATATTTGGCATGCCATGGCGGAAACACAGCTGACGGAATTCGTTCAGAAGTCAAATATCCCGCTGATTGCTAATGGACTTGCACGCGGCGTAGTCCCACCGAGTAATCCATTACTCGTGACGGCCGCACGTTCATTTGCTCTCAAGAATGCGGATGTCGTTGTGGTGATCGGTACTCCACTTGACTTTCGCGTTAACTACGGAGATTTTGGAGGAGCGCGGGTCCTCCATGTCACCGATGCTCCCCCACGCCAAATTCCTCCAGGAGTGGTGAGCATTCATGCCGATCTGCCTACCGCACTAGCGGAGATGATTAACGGGATACCTGAACCGGTGGGCACACTGGAGTGGAATGAATCACTGATCAGGGAAACCGCAAAAGCCCGAGCGGCGAATGCCGAAATGATGAACGCCAGCGGTCCCATGATCAATCCGGCAGGGATCTACCGGGAATTGATCCCGCGACTCACAGATTCCACCATCACCATTGGCGACGGTGGTGACTTTGTTTCGTATGCGGGGAAATTCATTGAACCCAAGCGCCCCGGACGCTGGCTCGATCCGGGTCCATTCGGTGCTTTGGGAACGGCCATGGGGTACACATTGGCCGCCGGCTTGGCATTTCCCCACGATCCCCTGGTTGTGCTCTTGGGTGACGGGGCTGCCGGTTTCTCTCTGATGGATGTGGACTCGTTGGTGCGCCACCAGATCCCGGCGACAATCGTGGTGGGAAACAATGCTGGGTGGGGTCTGGAAAGACATCCCATGCGGTTCTTGTACGGCTACGACGTCCTCGCTGATTTACAACCAAGCAGATATGACTCAGTGGTTGAGGCACTCGGCGGCGCGGGCGAAACAGTCAGCGACCAGTCCGAAATCGGTCCGGCATTAGACCGAGCCATGGAATCAGGTGTGCCTTATTTGGTGAACATCATGACCGATCCCGAAGTTGCGTATCCACGATCAACTACGGGTGTGTAGGCCGAGCAAAAACACCTTCACGTACAACATGGGCCCTCGTGATGGTTCCTTCTGCGAGTACCTCACCCTGAGCAACTGCACGAACATTGAAAATTATTTTTTTACCCTGCACCTGACTGACGGTTGCCGAGACTTCAACCAGATCACCCACCACTGACGGGACTTTGTGGCGAACATCCACATGTATTCCCACCGTGGTGCACTCAGGCTCAATGAAACTCGCGAGTGCCCCGAGCGTGGCCTGCTCCATCCAGGTAATGACCACCGGGGTACCTAATACCCACACATCGCCGCTCCCCACGACAGCTGCAGTATCTGATGCACTGACCGTCCATGTCCTTGTTTCCGTGGCCCCCACCGCCCGGTCAATATTTGTGCACATGATTTTTCACCACCGAATCTTCATGGGTAACGTCTTTGCACTGAATCACACGAATGTGACGAGAATGTCGCCTTCATTGACAACATCGCCCACGGCAACAGCGATCAGCGCCACCCGACCGGCGATTTCGGCCAAGACCGGGATTTCCATCTTCATTGATTCCAGAACAACAAGGGTGTCGCCAGCTTCAACAGAATCACCCGCCTGAACTTCAATGGTAAAAACTGATGCCACCATTTCGGCGCGAACTGACGAAGGCACCAATTACTCCTCAAAAATTGTTAACACATTTGATATGGGTCGAGCGCCTAAACTAGGGCAAGCATAACCACGTTGCGCATCCCTAAAGTAGAGCATCGGGAGGGATTGGCGGTGAATCTTCCAAAGTCAGCAGGGAAGCGCCGTTATTTCGAATTGAATTCACTCTTCGGCTTACCGGGCTGGCATTTAGGTCTTTTTCTGCCCGCATCAGCCCTAATGAATCTGACGCACCTACCGAAGGATCCAGCCATTCATCCCAAGCATCTCTTGGGATTGTTGCCGGCATGCGGTCATGAATAGTTTCAATATTGGGTGCTGCAGCAAGAGTGATAATTGCGCAGGTCTGCTGAGGCACACCCTCGATCTCGCTTTCCATAATTAACCCAGCCATGGCTAATGGAGATCCATTTGCATGTCGGATGTAATACGGATCTTTCTCAGGTCGTTTCCACTCGTAGTATCCGGACGCGGGAATGAGACAGCGGGAATGCGAAAAGGCTTTTTTGAATGTGGATTTCTCGGCCACGGTCTCACCTCGTGCATTCACTAAAAGTGTTGACCTAGCGCCTGACCAGCGGGGAACGACGCCCCACCTCACTACGTGAATTTCCCGGCGAGATGATTCCCCCGAAGAGTTCGCTGCAGTCACTACCGGCACCGAAGTAGTGGGCGCCACATTAAAATTGGGAGTAAATATTGACGATCCCTTTGCATTTGGCGCTACGAGCTCTGCTCCAAGATCCGCTCCAAAAACCACGGCCAGTTCAGTTGGGTCCTCAGCCAAGACATACCGACCGCACATGTCACCATATTAAAGGACTCAATTCCAAGGGGCTCACAACCATTTCTGAACGTAATGCCAGACTGAGGGCATGAAAGAAGAGCATTCTGACTCAACCCACCGAGAGTCAGAGCCATGGCCAGCTCCGCTGGCAACTCGCCCGGTCAATGCTGCCATTTCACTGACTGGATCGAAATCGATCAGTAATCGAGCTCTTATCTTGGCTGCACTGTCCGACTCTCCCACCCAGATTCGATCCCTTCTGGATGCCCGGGACACTCAGTTGATGATGGCTGGCCTTAGGGCACTGGGCGTGGAAATTGACACAAGTGGGCGTGACTCAGCCGGAAACATTCACATTCAAGTAACACCGCATTACCTTCAGGGACCCGCTGAAATAAACGTTGGCCTAGCGGGTACCGTCATGCGCTTTTTACCACCGGTTGCTGCCCTCGCCCGTGGAGATATTTACTTCGATGGCGATGCTGGTGCCCGTAAGCGCCCCATGGCCACCCTCCTCGAGGCGCTTAAGGATCTCGGTGTCTCCATTGAGGACCGGGGCAGGCTGCCGTTTCTGATCCATGGAACCGGTCATGTTCTCGGAGGCGAAGTGGTGCTTGATGCCTCGAAGTCGAGTCAATTTGTGTCTGCCCTACTTTTATCCGCTGCTCGTTGCGAGAGTGGGGCAACTATTCGACACGTACCCGCAGATCTTTCTCACCGCACCGCGGTTCCCAGCCTCCCGCACGTGCACATGAGCGTTGCCATGCTTGCCCAACACGGTGTCAGCGTGCACCAGAGCGATGATTTCATCTGGCGGGTAGACCCCCAGGAAATTCAGTCGGTTGATGTCAACATTGAAGGTGATCTCTCCAATGCGACACCGTTCTTTGCAGCAGCAATTGCAACCGGAGGCACGGTTACTTGCCCTGACTGGCCCAGCAACTCCCTGCAACCGGTAAATGCAGTTCTCCATGTCCTCAGCGAATTAGGTGGCATCATCACGCGCGATGGCACCACGTGCACGGTTACCGGTCCGAGTGAAATTCAGGGGATAAGTGCCAATCTCAGCGCAATTGGTGAAATCACTCCAACCATTGTGGCTCTTTGTGCACTTGCTCAATCGCCATCGGTGATCACCGGTATCGGCCACCTTCGAGGCCACGAAACTGAC
Source organism: uncultured bacterium (assembly GCA_903896585.1). GTDB lineage: Bacteria > Actinomycetota > Actinomycetes > S36-B12 > S36-B12 > UBA4592. Next base: position 366 of record CAITYI010000228.1, on the reverse strand, counting down.
CGCCTTGCGGCTCTCGCGACGGAAATCAATTCCCTCGGCGGAAATGTGATCGAAGGGGCCGATCAACTGAACATATTCCCTGCACCCCTATCCGGTGGCACATTCCACACCTACGAGGACCACCGAATGGCCACGGCCGGTGCCATCATTGGTTTACGGGTTCCAGGAATCGTCGTCGAGAATATTGACACCACAAACAAGACTTTGCCGGATTTCCCGCGTCGCTGGCTGGAGATGCTCCAACAGTGAAACCATCGCGATTAGACGAGGATGATATTCGGGTTCGCCCCGGTCGATCGAAATCACGTCCGCGAACCAAGGATCGACCACTGCACACCGATGCTGTTCTCGGCTCAGTCACCACTG
>CAITYI010000227.1 GCA_903896585.1 uncultured bacterium | reverse complement strand
TTGGTTATCGAATTGTCCTTGTATCCGGTGGCTTCTCGAATGTAATAGCCCCTCTGGCAGCCGAACTTGGAGTCAGTGAAGTTCGGGCTAACACGTTGGAGATAACGCATGGAGTCTTGAGCGGTTCGCTTGTTGGGGAAATCATTGATCGAAAAGGAAAGCGAGCCGCGCTAGAAGACGTAGCTCGGCGGCACGCAATCCCACGCCGACGAATAATTGCTATTGGGGACGGAGCTAATGACATTGATATGTTGGAGGCTGCTGGACTAGGGGTGGCATTTAACGCTAAGAAGGCACTACGCGACCACGCAGATACTACAGTAAATCTGCCCTACCTCGACTCGATTTTGTATCTACTGGGAATCACCCGTGAGGAAATAGATGCTGCAGACGCGCGCGAAAGTCAGCTCAATTAAGCGCCTTGGGAATGAAGTCCACCGTCTACATGCACGATTTCTCCGGTAGTTGCCGGGAACCAGTCCGATAGCAGGGCTACACATGCCTGTGCGGTCGGTATTGGGTCGGTTACATCCCAACCAAGTGGCGCCCGACTCGCCCAGATGTTCTCGAAGTCCGAAAAACCGGGAATACTCTTGGCTGCCATGGTTCGGATTGGACCGGCTGCTACCAGATTCACGCGAATTCCGCGGGAGCCTAAGTCGCGGGCCAGATAGCGTGAAGTACTTTCCAGCGCTGCCTTGGCAACACCCATCCAATCGTAGGTGGGCCAGGCGACGCTTGCATCAAAGTCTAGGCCGACGATTGATCCACCGGCTTCCATAAGCGGCGAAACGGCAACTGACAAGGACTTTAGTGAATACGTCGAAATGTGAATGGCAGTGGCAACATCTTCCCACTCGGTGTGCAGGAAATTACCGCCCAAGGCCGATTCGGGTGCGTAGCCGATGCTGTGCAAGACACCATCTATTGCTGCTGAGTATTCGCTCACTCTTTCACAGAGTGAATCTAGGTCAGATTGGCTGGTGACATCCAATTCCACAACTGGACATTCAATTGGTAATCGTGATGCGCTGCGTTTCGTCAGAGACATGGTGCGACCAAAAGACGTCAGAATGACCTTTGCCCCTTGCTCTTGAGCAATTTTCGCAACGTGGAATGCAATGGACTGGTCTGTGAGTACACCGGTGATCAAAACTGTCTTGCCGTCTAACAAAGCCATGGCAGTACCCTAATCCCTGATAGCAATCTGGTCCCCGACAACAATCTAATGACCCATTCCCAGGCCACCATCAACCGGAATTACTGCTCCAGAAATATAGGAGGAGTCGGCAGATGCTAAGAACACAACCACTCGCGCGACTTCCTCAACTTGGCCGTAACGCCCTGAAGGAATTGATTGAAGTATCTGATTGCGAGTGTCTTCTGGTAAGTCTGAAGTCATGGATGTTTCAATAAAACCGGGTGCAATGACATTAGTGGTGATTCCTCGTGAACCAATTTCCCTTGTTAAAGATCTGGCAGCTCCGATGAGACCTGCTTTTGATGCCGAATAATTGACCTGACCAGGGCCTCCCAACATTGCCACGACAGATGACATGAGGATTATTCTGCCAAACCTCTTTTTCATCATTCCGCGCAAAACTCTGCGTGCCAGCAAAATCGATCCGATCAAGTTCGCTTGAATCACACTTTCGACCTCGTAATCAGACATGCGCATCAAGAGAGCATCTTTCGTGATACCAGCATTGGCGACCAGAATGTCAATGGTGCCGAACTTCTGCTCGATCTCGCTGATGGCTGCTTCAATTGATTCCGGATTGCTCACATCAATGAGCACATGTGCAATGTCTTCAGGTAGTTGTTCGGGAACCGATCTAGAGCCAACGATGACTTGGTGTCCAGCATCCGCCAAAGCTTGGGCGCTTGCGTACCCGATACCTTTGGATCCACCGGTTACAAATGCAATCATGAGTATGCGCGCCTCTGTCCCTTAGTTAGGATCTTCAAGTCGATATCCAACTCGCACGGTGACTTGAAAATGGTCTACTTCGTTATCGCGGGCATAACCTCGAATTTGATCAACTTCAAACCAATCAACTCGCTTGTGCAGGTCCCCGGCCCGTTTTACAGCGTTTCGAATCGCTTGGTCCACCGATTCTTCGGAAGTCCCTACAATCTGCGACATGCCATATGCTCGATCGGTCATTTGCCACACCTCATTTCCCTTTAAGTCCAGAGTTCCCTTTAGGTCCAGAGTTCCCTTTAATTCCAGCTATCCCCAACTCAGGCTTCATTGAGCGGAAACACGTGTCCGGACGTAGGCTATCGGCATGGCTCCGGAGGTCTACACCATTACGCAGGCGAACCGCTCGCTCAGCAACGAGCAATCGGGACGTACCAAGAAATACCTGATTTCCATGGGTATTCGGACGGCTTGCGTGTTGGCGGCAATTGTAGTTCCCGGTTGGCCTAAGTGGCTGTTCATCGCCGGAGCGGTTGTCCTTCCATATTTAGCGGTTGTGATGGCTAACGCTGGACACGAGAACGATGACCCTGGTTCCATGGGGGTGTCGCCGACATCGTTGCCTTCGCAGGCCCAAGCCCAAGCTGCATCACGCTCCCGAATGTCAACTCAATACCCGCAAGACTCGACCACCATGCGCCAGATTACGGCTCGCGTGCGTGACTAGAGTTCAATCATGCTTGCTTTGTTGCGAACATCTCGATGGGTCAGTTTTACCGCTCTCGTTTTGTTAGCAATCATTGGTTTTGGGTTTCTCAGTCGCTGGCAATTTGATCGTGCTGAGCAGCACCGGGAAGAGCGGCTCACCATTGAACAAGGGCAAATAATAAAGGATCCTCAATTTGATATATCCGGAACTGCTGAGTTCAGTCGGGTGACCATGACCGGTCAATATCTCGGAGCCGATGTCCTAGTCCGGCAACGTCCCCTTGACGGCGGAAATGGCTATTGGGTCCTTACTCCACTTCAGCCGAATGCAAATGCCGATATGGTCTGGGTTCTTCGGGGGTGGTTGAGCGCCTCCACCCAAGCGCTAGAAGTTCCCCCGATTCCGCAGGCCCCTTCAGGCGATGTCACCATCGATGGCGTTGTTCGAGTATTTGAGGCGCCCCGGTCTGATGTATCCGGGCTACCGGATCAAGTGATTTCGCGAATGTCCACCGAGGAATTATCTTTTGCCGGCGTGGCGCAGGATCGAGTGCTTCAACTCATTCGGTCCGAACCCGAAGATGACCTGATCACCGTGCCGCTTCCCGAAATTGACGAAGGCCAAAATATTTCATATGCGGTGCAGTGGATTCTTTTTGCTCTGGTAGCACTTGGCGGATGGTTTGTTTTTCTCCGGCGAGAAGCTCAAGATGAAGTTCGAGATCACGATCTGGTGGAATCGGAGAACTGAGTGCTGTAAAGCTCGGAGTAAACTTTCCCCTCCTTAATGAGTTGATCGTGAGTACCGCGTTCCACAATTTGACCATCGACTACGACCAATATTTGATGCGCATTGCGAATTGTGGAGAGCCGATGAGCGATAACGAGTGAGGTTCTTCCCGTCAGCGCATTGTCCAAAGCCTGATGCACTAAGCGCTCACTTTCAGAATCCAAGTGGGCGGTGGCTTCGTCTAAAATCACGATCCGAGGAGATTTGAGAAGAAGTCTTGCGAGTGCAATCCGTTGCTTCTCTCCCCCAGATAGTCGATATCCGCGATCTCCTACCACCGTGTCTAGCCCAGCGGGAAGGGATTCAATCATTGGCCAGATTTGCGCATCGACACAGGCCCGCATGATTTCTGCATCTGTTGAATGAGGTCGCGCATACAGCAAGTTCGCTCGAATCGTGTCGTGGAAAAGATGCGAATCCTGTGTGACTACACCCATGCAATCGCGTAGGTCCTGGGCAAGAACTCGGGATATATCTACATTGCCAATCTGCACGCTACCGGAGGTAGGGTCATAGATACGCGCAAGTAAGGCGGTAATGGTCGTTTTACCCGCACCCGATGGACCGACTAATGCGGTGAGCGTCCCTTCAGGTGATGTGAAGCTGATATTTTTGAGGATTTCATCTTCTGGTCGATCAAATTCACTCGCCAGAACAGAACTCAACGACTCGAGACTTACCTCTTGAGCGCTTGGGTACCGAAACGACACCTGATCGAACACAACATCAAGTGGACCTTGGGGCAATGGAACGGGGTTGACGGGGTCTTTCACAAGGGGCTGGAGATCGAGAATCTCAAAGACGCGATCAAAGGACACTAGGGCTGTCATGACGTCAACTCGGACATTCGATAAGGCCGTCAGTGGACCATATAGTTGTGCCAAAAGTCCGACGAGGGCTAAGAGAGTACCCAGTGTGATCGAACCCTGAATCACCAGATTTCCACCAAGGCCATAGGTGACCGCGGTAGCCAAGGCCGCCACCAAGGTGAGAGCAGTGAAAAACCAGCGATTCGCCATGGCAATTCGTACGCCCACATCGCGGACAACTGCGGCCTTGTCACTGAATGAATTTGACTCCTCGAGCGGGCGTCCGAATAGTTTGACCAAAAGTGCTCCAGCAACATTGAATCTTTCGGTCATCTGGTTGCTCATGTCTGCATTGACACTCATGGACTCCCGGGTCATGGCCTGGAGCCGCCGACCCATGTAGCGTGCTGGGAGCAAAAAAAGTGGCACCAAAACAAGGGAGACCAAAGTTATTTGCCAAGACAAGAAAAACATGGTGATGAGCACAATGGTGAGCGAAATGAAATTCCCAATTACTCCACCCAATGTCGAAGTAAATGCTTGTTGAGCGCCGATTACATCGCTGTTGAGTCTCGAGATCAACTTTCCCGTCTGGGCTCGGGTGAAAAATGCCAAACTCTGAGACTGAACGTGGTCATAGACTTGGGTACGAAGATCAAATATCAGGCCTTCGCCAATCCGTGAGGAAAAGTATCGACTTACGAGCCCTAATGCGGAATCCCCTATTGCCAGCAAGGCAATAAAGATCGCGGTCCAGGTCACTATTGAGGCATCGCCGGGTGTTATTCCTTGATCGACGATTCGGCGAAATAGCAGTGGCTGAGCCACGCTCATGACGGAGGCAACCACAAGTGTCAATAAGAAGAACCAAATAATGACTTTATAAGGTCGCGCGTACGTGAGAATTCGCTTCACTAATACCCGCGTAACTTTTTTATCCTTGACGGAATTATCGCGGGTCAGCGAGCGATACATAAGCCATGCGTTCTCCATGGACATCAGCGCACCACCTACTGGCTGGTAGACATAAATAGGTTGCGAAGATCACGTAACCGTCTAGTTTGGGACTGTCGCTCGGCCAGCCAAGGGTCTTCACCGTAGGCAATATTTCGGAATAGCTCTTTGGTCTCTGCGAGAGCTCCAGGCATGGCTGCTCGCATGGGCTCGATAACCCGTTGTAACTCTGAATCCAGATCACTCCCACAACCAATGGCTATTCCTACACTTTTAGCTTCTTCACCGTTCATAAAACGCCCGGTGGCGCAAAACTCCAAAGCCCGGGAGTAGCCCAAGTGGTGAAATACTTGTCCGGCTCCGCCCAGATCTGGGATCAGACCGAGGGAGGTTTCTTTTAATGCCATTTGTGCGTCAGGTTGCGCAATGATCAGATCACATGACAATGCCAGTTGGAATCCGGCACCAATTGCATATCCATGAACAAGGGCAATGCTAATTTGTGGGAGATCTCGAAGCCGACGGAATGCTACTTGGTATTTTGCTATTTGAACATCAAGTTCTTCGTCAGGCAAGGCGGCCATATCCATAAAGGACGGCTCACCCGGCATACCCTCCGGAGTGAACATTGCCCGATCTAATCCGGCCGAGAATGCCTTCCCCTCGCCACGGAGAACGATGAACCGTGACTGCGCAGGAATTTCGTTGTAAATGGCAACAAGTTGGTCCCACATGCCTGGGGATTGCGCATTGAGGTTTTGCGGACTGTTCAATCTGATTTCGAAAATGTCTCCAGATAGCTCTGTTTTTATGTCCATCTTTATGCCTCCTGTTTCATTACGCCAATTCCACTAATTCTGCATAGCTGTCATTCCATAAGTCTTCGTCACCATCCGGGAGAATCAGTACCCTTTCAGGATTAAGCGCGAACACTGCACCCGGATCGTGGGTCACTAAAACTACTGCACCTTCATAAAGTGACAGAGCGTTGAGAACCTCTGCTCGACTGGCTGGATCAAGGTTATTTGTGGGCTCGTCAAGCAGAAGAACATTTGCGCCGGAAACTACCAAGCATGCTAACGCCAATCGTGTTTTCTCGCCCCCTGAGAGGACTCCAGTGGGTTTATGCACGGAATCTCCTTGAAACAAAAATGAGCCTAAGACGGTCCGTTGGGCAGTGTCATTGAGATGTGATCCGGCACTTGCCATGGTTTCCCAAACGGTGTCGGTGGGGTTGAGCGTCTCATGTTCTTGGGCGTAGTAGCCAACAATGGCCCCATGCCCAAGTTCCCGATCCCCCGTATCAGGTTTGTCAATACCCGCCAAGATCCGGAGCATGGTGGTCTTGCCAGCTCCATTTAATCCCAAAATAACTACTTTGCTACCCCGATCGATAGCCAGATCAACATCGGTAAATACTTCAAGGCTTCCGTAGCTTCGTGAGAGTCCAGTAGCCATCAATGGAACCCTCCCACAAGCTTGAGGAGTTGGAAAACGCAATTTTGCAACGGCGTCTTTTCGTTGAGCAACACTGGTTTCGGCCAGTAATTTATCTGCGCGTTTAAACATGCTTTGAGCTGCCTTGGCTTTCGTTGCTTTAGCCCGCATCTTCTCGGCTTGCTTTCGCAATGAGTCTGCCTGTTGCTCCGCATTCCGGCGCTCGCGCTTTCTTCTTCGTTCGTCTACTTCGCGAGCTTGCAGGTACTTCTCCCACGACATTGAGTATTGATCAATTTCTTGGCGATTTGCATCGAGATGCCAAACTTTATTAACGGTATCTGCCAACAACTCCGTGTCATGGCTGATCACAATGAAACCGCCCTCGTAACTGCCTAAGTATTTGCGCAGCCACCTGATGGAATCAGCATCGAGATGGTTTGTAGGTTCATCGAGGAGTAGAACATCGGATCCGCTGAAGAGAATTCGAGCTAACTCCACTCGTCGGCGCTGTCCGCCAGACAACGTCCCGAGTGGCTGGCCCAAAATTCGATCGGCAAGGCCAATAGATGCAGCAATTGAGGCCGCCTCGGACTCAACCGCGTACCCTCCCAAGGCTTCGAATTCGGTTAGGTAACGGTTGTAACGATTGGCTTGTCGATCAAATTCATCGGGAGTAATTCCGGAGACGGACATAGCTTCCGAAGCCAAAGTCATGCGGGAAAGCACTTGATCTAAACCTCGAGCGCTCAATATTCGATCCATGGCCAACTGCTCTGGGTCCGCAGACCGAGGATCCTGGGGAAGATACCCAATTGACCCGGTGCCTCGTATATTTCCAGACGCAGGTTGTGTTTCACCCGCCAAAATTCGGGTCAAGGTGGTTTTCCCTGCTCCGTTGCGACCCACTAGACCGATTCGGTCCCCTGACTCGACCCGCAAAGTATCCACCGTCAGAAGAAGTTCAGATCCAGCGCGAATCTCGAGATCATTGGCCTGAATCATGGTTGTGCGAGTCTACTCTGTCAACGGTGACCTGCCCGTGGCCCAACCGAGGACAAGCAACTAAACGTTGAAGCCAAGCGACCGCAGCATGTCTCGGCCGTCATCGGTGATTTTGTCTGGTCCCCATGGCGGCATCCATACCCAGTTAATTCTGAAATCTGAAACAACGGGGCCCAATGCGCTTCGAGTTTGATCCTCGATGACATCGGTCAGTGGACAGGCCGCCGAAGTCAGGGTCATGTCCACGGTAGCCGAGTTATTTTCATCGACGCTCACACCATAGACGAGGCCGAGATCAACCACATTTATTCCGAGTTCGGGATCAATGACATCTTTCATTGCCTCTAAAACATCTTCATCTGTAGCCGCCATCATTACTCCTTTCGACCAAGTGAAGCTGAATCACTTGTTAGTCCTGATTTGATTTGAGCATCTGCAAGTGCCATCCATGAAATGAGTGCGCACTTGATTCGGGCAGGGTATCGAGACACTCCAGCAAATGCCACAGCGTCTTCGAGTACTTCTTCATCTGGATCGAGTAAGCCCTTTGATTGCATCAACTCTAAAAAGGCGGTTTGGATCTTGGCAGCCTCTTCAGGCGTTTTCCCAACCAGTAACTCACTCATAACGCTAGAACTCGCTTGTGAGATTGAGCATCCTTGCCCCTGATAGGCAATCTGCAATCTCCCCTCGGTGTCTTGACCAACCCACACTGTTACTTCATCGCCACATGTGGGGTTCACCTGGTGACTATCAGCTAATGGGTAATCAATCGCTGCGACTCCACGGGGATTTTTGTAATGATCGAGAATTATCTCCTGATAAAGGTCTTCACTCATCCTGCCACCTCCGGGACAACACCAAAAAATTCCTGAGCTTTAACAATGGAATTCACGGCTGCATCGATATCAGCAAAGTCGTTATATAGATAGGGGGAAATCCGCGTTGTTGCTGGTATGTCAAATCGTCTGCACACTGGCCATGCGCAGTGATGACCAACTCGTACGGCAACCCCTTGGGAATCCATAATATGCCCGACATCGTGCGGGTGAATTCCATCCACCGTAAAGGAAACCGCAGATCCTCGATCGAGGGTCGAGTCAGGACCAATAATGTTTACTCCCGGCAAATCCCTCAGACTTTGTAATAGGTACTCGGTTAAAGCCTGCTCGTGCCGTTCAACATTTTCCATTCCAATCGTTTCCAAATACTGCACGGCTGCGGCGAGACCAACCGCCTGGGCGACCATTGGCACACCGGCTTCAAATCGCGCAGGTGCTGCGGCGTAGGTGGTGTGGTCCATGGTGACCATCTCAATCATGGACCCACCGGTGAGGAATGGTGGCATGCTGTTGAGCAATTCATGTTTTCCCCACAAAATTCCAATGCCGGTTGGCCCCAGCATTTTGTGCCCACTCCACATGGCGAAGTCGGCACCGGTGGCATGGATATCTATTGGCATATGTGGGACGGATTGACACATGTCGACGAGCCCGAGTGCACCATTTTCATGGGCCCGGCGCATCAATTCTTGAATCGGATTAATGGTCCCCAAGATGTTCGACTGGTGGACAACCGCCACCAATTTGGTGTTGTGATCAATGGGGTCGGTTTCCAGGTCCAGGCGCCCCTCTTGGGTGATTCCAAACCATTTTAATTCAGCCCCGGTTTTGGCACACAATTCCTGCCATGGAATCAAGTTAGCGTGATGTTCCATCTCGGTTACCACAATGTTATCGCCAGGGCCCAATACAAAACGCGAATCTACGTCGTGGCCATGACGATACTTTGCGGAAGCATTTGAGAAAGCGTATGCCACTAAATTAATGGCCTCGGTTGCATTCTTTGTAAAGACAATTTCATTTGGGGACGCACCAATGAATCCGGCAATGATGCTGCGAGCTGACTCGTATGCATCGGTTGCTTCTTCAGCGAGAGCATGAGCCCCACGATGCACGGCCGCATTGGATGTTTCATAAAAGTGCCGCTCAGCGTCAAGTACCACAGAAGGCTTTTGCGAAGTTGCACCACTATCTAGGTATACCAATGGCATGCCTCTGACTTCCCGACTGAGAATCGGGAAGTCAGCTCGAATTGATGCGACATCAAGGGACACGTAAGTTATGCCTTAGCTACCGAAAATCGTTCGTAGCCATCGGCCTCCAGTGAATTAGCCAATTCGGGACCACCGGTCTCGACTATTCGACCATCCACGAACACGTGCACAACATCTGGCTTTATGTACTTCAGGATTCGGGTGTAGTGCGTGATCAGCAATACCCCTGCATTTGTCTTCTGCTGGAAACGATTCACACCTTCAGACACAACTTTGAGTGCGTCGACATCTAGTCCTGAATCTGTTTCATCGAGAATCGCGATCTTCGGCTCCATCAGTCCAAGTTGAAGAATTTCGTGCCTCTTCTTCTCGCCACCGGAGAACCCTTCGTTCACATTCCGGCTGGCGAATGCGGGATCCATCTGTAAATCTGACATGGCTTCTTTCATGTCTTTGGTCCATGTGCGCAACTTAGGGGCCTCTCCCCTCAGCGCCGTGATCGATGTACGCAAAAAATTGGACACCGACACACCTGGTATTTCGACCGGATACTGCATTGCTAGAAATAGGCCGGCCCGAGCGCGTTCATCCACGGACATTCCGAGCACATCTTCGCCATCTAGGGTGACAGTACCCGAAGTCACCGTGTATTTAGGGTGACCAGCAAGAACGTAGGCCAAGGTGCTCTTTCCGGAGCCATTTGGGCCCATGATCGCACTAGTAGTTCCAGATTCAACCGTCAGTGATACACCGCGAAGAATTTCACTATCACCGGTGTCAGTGGTCACCGTTGCATGTAGATCTTTGATTTCGAGCTTACTCATTGCGTTACCTTTCAATTGGCTGAATGTTTTCTAGATGGTGACGGACAGAGTTCCTTGGGAGTCAATAGTTACGGGAAATGTCGCCACTGGAGTCAATGCTGGCAGGGACTGGGGTTCACCGGTTCGGATATCAAATGCTGATCCGTGCAACCAGCATTCAAGCAGGCAACCCTCAAGTTCGCCCTCTGAAAGTGCTACATCAGCATGCGAGCAGCGATCCTCGAGAGCAAAAAAACCTTCATCGGTGTGAATAATTGCTACCGCGAGATCATTAATCTCGAAGCGCTTCACGGTACCGAGGGGAACTTGGTCCGCGGTTACCAGTTCAATGATCTCAGGCATGGGTCACCATGCCCAAGCGCATCTCAATCCGCTCCATTAGATTCTCACGGAGTGATTGGTCATGCACTTTGTTGAGAACATCGACAAAAAATCCTCGCACTACCAATTGGCGAGCTACTGACTCCGGTATTCCGCGAGACTGTAAGTAAAAAAGTTGTTCATCGTCGAATCTTCCGGTAGCACTGGCATGCCCCGCACTCACTACATCGCCGGTCTCCAATTCCAAATTGGGTACCGAATCTGCTCGCGGCCCATCGTTGAGGAGAAGGTTCCGATTTAGTTCATAAGTTTGAATTCCGATCGCCTCTCGGCGAACCAGTACATCACCGACCCACACGGAGTGGGCGCCTTGCCCACTTAATGCACCTTTGTAAACGACATTGCTCACACAGTGGGGCTCCGTGTGGTTCACAAGTATTCGATGCTCCTGAAACTGGTCACCCTCGAGTAAGAATGCCCCGAGCATTTCAGCGGAGCCACCCGGTGCTCGATAATTAACTGAGGGAACAATCCGCACCACTTCCCCACCAAGGGAAATGGACAAGCCAAGGAAACGTGAATCGCGTCCCACATTCGTTGTCCAATTCCAATGCTGCTTCAAAGGCGCTTCGGCATCTAGGACGGAGAGCAGTGTGAGTTCGGCTTGATCCCCCACCTCAGTGACAATTGATCCACTCACATTCGCAGTTGAATCGTGAATGATCACAATCTGACTACGTGAAAACTTTCCAACCTGAACTTCAATATGCGCATAATTGTTGAGCATCTCCCCTGCCAGATTAACCACTATTGATTCCTCAACAATGTGTTCTGCCGGGATGGTAATGAGCACTACTTTCTTAGTACCCGCGAAAGCGATTGCGCTGATTCGATCGGTCGGCATCCAGGTGGTGCTCAAACGTGGATCATCAGGTCCCACTATCTCAACGAAAGGAGATGACAGCGCACCTACAGAGCCCCACGACTGAGGTATGAAAAAATCTTGCATCTTCCGGATAGGGGTGTAGCGCCATTCTTCTTCACGTCCTTTGGGGATTTCGAAGTCTCCAGGATCACGTGACAATATTTTGGGCGCTAAATCCTTAGCAGGAGCCGTAGCAACAGCACTCACCCGACGGCACCTTCCATTTGGAGTTCAATGAGTCGGTTGAGTTCAATTGCATATTCCATGGGCAGTTCTCGGGCAATTGGCTCAATAAACCCACGTACGATCATTGCCATGGCTTCGTCCTCGGACAGACCTCTTGACATCAGGTAGAACAGTTGCTCTTCACTGATTTTCGACACTGTTGCTTCATGTCCCATTTGGACATCGTCTTCGCGAACATCGACATAGGGATAGGTGTCGGAACGGCTAATGTCGTCGACTAGCAGTGCATCACACTTGACGGTGCTCTTCGAATGATGTGATCCTTCCAAGACCTGGACCAGTCCCCGATATGAAGTGCGCCCGCCACCACGCGCTACTGATTTGGAGATGATCGAGGATGAGGTATGGGGCGCTGCATGCACCATTTTTGCCCCGGCATCCTGGTGCTGTCCGGCACCCGCGAATGCAATGCTCAAGGTCTCACCTTTTGCATACTCGCCCGTCATGACTACGGCCGGGTATTTCATGGTGACCTTGCTACCGAGGTTTCCATCCACCCATTCCATGGTGGCTCCCTCTTGTGCGATAGCGCGCTTTGTGACCAAATTGTAGACGTTGGTTGACCAGTTTTGAATTGTTGTGTACCGACAACGTCCACCCTTCTTCACAATAATTTCCACCACAGCGGAGTGCAGTGAATCGCTGGAATAGATAGGGGCTGTGCAACCCTCTACGTAATGAACGTAGGCATCTTCATCCACGATAATGAGAGTGCGCTCAAACTGACCCATGTTTTCTGTATTAATCCGGAAATAGGCCTGCAGCGGGATATCAACCCGAACACCCTTAGGAACATAAATGAACGATCCGCCCGACCATACTGCGGTGTTGAGCGCGGCAAACTTATTGTCACCTACTGGGATTACGGAACCGAAATATTCCTTAAAGACATCTTCATGCTCCTTGAGCGCAGTGTCTGTGTCGAGAAAAATAACGCCCTGCTCTTCAAGATCCTCGCGGATTTTGTGATACACGACTTCAGATTCGTATTGAGCGGCGACGCCACCAACGAGTCGCTGCTTCTCGGCCTCGGGAATACCCAAACGGTCATAGGTATTTTTAATGTCGTCGGGAAGGTCTGCCCATTCGGTTGCCTGCTTTTCGGTTGAACGAACAAAATACTTGATGGTGTCGAAATGAATGCCCGTGAGATCCGAACCCCAGTGCGGCATGGGCTTCTTCTCAAAAAGCCGAAGCCCCTTAAGCCTAAGATCGAGCATCCATTGCGGTTCGTTCTTCTTGGCGGAGATATCTCGGACAACAGCTTCATCTACCCCGCGCTTGGCATCAACGCCCGCATCAGTTTTATCGCTCCAACCGTATTCGTAGCGTCCAAGCGAATCAATTGTTTGATCCTGCGCGGAACGCTCAACGGGCGTTGTGGTGCTCATGCGGATACCTCTTCCAATAGTGGGGCGTTTCCTTTTTGTGGGGCGTTTCCTTTTTGTGGGGCGTTTCCTTTTTGTGGGGCGATGTACTGAGTGGAGTCCTTCGATGTGTGGGCCGAAAAGTCTGACTGTGCTGACCCGAAGTTGTGAAGTGGAATGAGGGTGGTGCAGATTGGGTCACCTTGTGCCAGCGTTGCTAACCGCGTGGGGTGGGCACCGAGGGACTCACCTAACGCTCGGGTCTCCTCCTCGCATAATTCGGGATATGCCTTGGCGGCCTCCACCACTGGACAGTGGTGTTGACACAGCTGTCCGGAAACACCGGCATGGTCAAAGGTTGCTTCGTACCCCTCAGCGTTGAGGGCTTGAACAAGTTCCGGGATGGTCTTACCCGTGATTATTCGGTGCGCCCGCTCCGAGGCGAACTCGCGTACCGCTTGGCGACCGTAGGTTCGCTCCAGGAATTCGAGTGACTCGAGGGCTAAGTCGTTATACGACTGACGAAGTAGTTTCCGGCCCTGATCGCTCAGCGAGTATGAGGAACTGGGCCGGCCTCTGCGCTTGGTTGGGGAGGGTCCAAAAGGTACTTTGTCGTGTACGTGTACGAGCCCCGCTTCTTGAAGGGCGCCAAGGGACCTGCGCACCGCCTGCGGACTGAGGTTTAATTCACGCGCCAACTCCACGGTGGTTGCCGTTCCATGAGTCAGAAGCACGCGGGCAACACGCTCTGCGGCCTCTCCGGGGAATTTCACAACCCTATTGTTGCGTAAATAAGAATTAACGCAACTTTGGGCCCCCGTTGGGGCGGTCAGGAGTCAGCCTTGGTCTCGGAGAACTGTCGCCAATCATTCAATCTAGACTGCAACCGTGTCTCGTGAGTCTTCGGCCATCCTCGCTGAGAGCCTCA
>CAITYI010000226.1 GCA_903896585.1 uncultured bacterium | reverse complement strand
CGCAGCATCGAAGAAGTAGAACTAGCCACCTTGGAATGGGTCTGGTGGTTCAACCACTCACGACTGCACTCAGAGCTGAACTACCGCACACCCGTCGAATGTGAGGACAACTATTACAATTCACAACAAGCGAGGACACCAACCGGTGCCCTCGTAAAACACTAGGAACAAAACCCAGGGCGATTCAGGAGTCCTTCGCCACCGAGGCCTGCGGCCACGTCATCAACTGTTGCCCAGACACCAGCGCCACCGCTAAGAGCACAGCCACGACCCGCGCACCCACACGCACCAAACCGGCCGGCATAACTCTTCAAACCTCCCGCTGGACGGCGACTAAATTAATTGCGTATCGTAGAACGGCCTATGCAGGCCACCCCAAAAAAGTGCACATATTGTGCACATTTTTGAAGGTGGCAATTCGCGCTGCAGCAATTGGATTCCGGCATTACTATCCAGCCGCGACGGAGCACTTCTGTGATTGAGAAGGCAAAAACAAAAAAGCAAAATCCATAAACAGCTGAAGTGACGAAGGGCTAAAAGGACCGGACCGGACGAACCCGCATCACGTAGAACTTGTCGTCATAGTAGGGGTTTCGGCCGTCACTAAAATCCTGGTACGGACTGTAGAGATCGCTGTACTGGTTCGACATCCAGTAATTTCCGTAAGTAGGCCCCGCGCCTGTGGTCGTGAACCCGTACGGGCCACTAGCGAACCCGCTATTTTGTGACCCTCCGCACCCAGCAGCGGAAGGGGTCCCCGTCCAAGTTCGCGAGTAGTTACACATCGCATTCAGTTCAGAGAGGGAAGGTAAGAACCAATCGGTTTTGGATCCACCGGCATAATCTGCGGCCGCTTGTCCTGCACCACTAGTGCATGCTGCATCCATCGCTATCGTGTTTGCGGCTCCTGTGCCGATGGCGGTACCCAGCGCCCCTGTTACATTCGTTTTTTCATTGCACCAAGCCATGGCGGGGTCAACTGCACTTGCGTTCGTTGGGTCATTCCAATTCTTTGGCGCCATCTCATAACGCAACCCACTACCACTGATGTAGAACACCTTGCCACCCCCAGGTCCAATATCGCCGAGGGCATAGGTCACGTCCGGAGTTACTGCCGAGGATGCTGAGGAGTAAGGGCCGGTCCCTGCTGTGTTGATCGCAGCAACCGTGAATGTGTAAGCAGTGCCGTTCGTCAATCCCGTCACCACTATGGGACTGGATGAACCTGAACCAGTAACGGCCCCTGGACTTGACGTCACCGTATAAGACGTGATCGATGCGCCGCCAGAAGATGCTGGCGCCACGAACGCGATCGACACTTGGCCACTGCTTGCAGTGGCCACCACACTCGTCGGGGTACCAGGTACCACGGCCAAGACGGTGAAGGATTGAGTCACCTGCGTGGCAGCCGAGGTGCTCGAATTACCCACTTGGTCGGCGTTGATCGAGCAGGTTCCCGCCGATACGAATGCCAATAGCCCGCCACTGGTAGTCGTGCAGACCCCCGACGTCGATGATGTGAACGCAACTGTCAACGCTGAAGTCGAAGTTGCCGTGAGCGTTGGGGTGGTACCGAAGTTTCTCGTTCCCGGGTCCACGAAGGTGATCGACTGTGAACCCAAACCTGTTACAGACCCCGATGCCCCAGAAGCACTACCGGTGCCAACGCTGTTAGTAGCGGTAACGGTG
>CAITYI010000225.1 GCA_903896585.1 uncultured bacterium | reverse complement strand
GCCTTCGTCTGCGGTGGATTGCGCCACGGAAAGAACCATGCTCTCATTCTACTTCGTGTTTTTGGGTGTAGTTCGCCATTCGTTGAGGAACAGATGAATACCGGCTCAAGGGCTCGGCGTACTCTAAGGGGGTGATTTCCCCGGTACTTCCGCGACGTGAGGCGCTGGTCTCCTGTGAGCGACGCATGGAGTTTCTCCCGCAGCGAACGATTTCCTATCGGACTAATCTGGATCAACCACGGGAGGGTGGTCTGGGATCGCCTGCCAGAACCGCGGTGTTCATTCATGGACTAGGTGGATCTTCACTGAATTGGACTGACCTGATGTTCGCCATGTCGGAGGAGGTCACGGGTTACGCCATTGATCTACCAGGCTTTGGCATGTCGCCGCCACCTCGTGACGGTGACTATTCGCCGTCAGGCCTAGCCCGTGCAATTGCGGCATTTATTGTGACCAAGGATCTCGGTCCGGTTGATTTATTTGGTAACTCTCTCGGGGGTGCCGTTGCCCTGCAATTGGCGGCTCGAAAACCTGAACTTATTCGCACGCTGACCCTAATTTCACCGGCGTTACCAAGCCTCTATGCGACAAAAGGCAATGTTCACCTACCAGCTCTGGCCATGCCCGGTATCGGTGAGCAGTTGGTGAACAAGTATTTGGAGACACCGGCGGCGACTAGAGTCAAAGCAACCATCGATGGCTGTACGGCGAATCCCGAAAACTATTCCAAACTTCGATTCGATGAAGCTGTTGCAGAATTACTCGAGCGTGATCACCTCACCTACAACACTGATGCATTCTTAGGAACCCTTCGCGGATTACTTAAAACTAATGCCGATCTCACCGGAGCGAATCGTCCGTGGAAATTGGCTGAACGGGTCACGGCACCAACACTTGGCATCTATGGCCGTAAAGATGTCCTAGTGACCGCCAAGGACGCACACCGGCTCACCAAGAAATTTCCCAACTCCCACGTAGTTGTCCTCCCCGATACCGGGCACATTGCGCAGACCGAACATCCGGAGTTCGTTAAAGCAGCTTGGGATCGCTTCCTCCTGTAGTTCCGCCCATTCACTGTTTATCCACAGAAGCCTTTTTGCCTCTTCTCTCTTGAGCCATTCGCGCATACCTTCACTAGGTCATTCATTGTGAAGTTCCGGTGAGGGGAATGGGTCGTGAGTTCATCTGGCGCGGGCACATCTGTTGTGAGTACATCGTCTGAAGCAGTGGAGGTCGAAGCTCGAGTGCGTGGACTCATCAGTCGTCTCGATATTGATCCCAGCGTTGATTCGGATCAAGTGCACCGGTTGATCGAGGAATGTGTCACCGACATGTTCGCCAGTGGGGAACTATTGGATCCCCAGAACACGATTCGGGAGGTGCACCACCATATTGCCGGGTACGGGCCCTTACAAGTGTTTTTCGATGATCCTGAGGTTGAGGAAATTTGGATCAATGAACCTTCGAGAGTGTTCATTGCCAAGAACGGCAAGAGTCAACTCACCAATGTGGTTCTCACCGACCAGCAGGTACGAGACCTTGTGGAGCGCATGCTGCGCACATCCGGGCGCCGTTTAGATCTGTCACAACCCTTTGTGGATGCCGTGCTGCGGGATGGCAGTCGGCTGCACGTGGTGATTCCAGACATAACCCAAAATCATTGGTCCATAAATATCCGACGCTTTGTCGTTCGTCCCCGGTCTGTTTATGACTTAGTGGAACTTGGAACTCTGACACATCACGCCGCGCAGTTCCTGGAGGCAGCGGTTGTTAGTGGGGTAAACATGGTTGTCGCGGGAGGTACCCAAGCTGGTAAAACAACATTGCTCAATTCGTTGTTGGGGTGCGTTGGTGCACAGGAGCGAATCATCAGTTGCGAGGAAGTCTTTGAGATTCGCATTAATCACCCAGACTGGATCGCCATGCAGACGCGCGATGCCAGCCTGGAAGGTACGGGTGAAATTCCGTTACGGCGGTTAGTGCGCGAGGCACTTCGCATGCGACCAACGCGTCTTGTAGTCGGTGAGGTTCGCCAGGGAGAGTCACTTGACCTATTGATAGCCATGAACTCCGGCATGCCGTCTTTGTCCACCCTGCATGCGAACAGCGCGAGAGAGGCCGTCACCAAGTTGTGCACCCTGCCACTGCTTGCGGGTCAGAATATTCCTGGTGATTTCGTGGTCCCCACGGTTGCCGGGGCAGTTGATCTAATCGTGCACACCATTACTGGAGTGGACGGTTCCCGTCGGGTCAGCGAGATCGCCGGTGTTACCGGTCGGGTGGAAAACGGTGTCATTGAAATGGCCACAATTTTCAAAGATGAAGGCCATGGATTAATCCGCAAAAATGGTTACCCGCCTCATCCGCAACGCTTCCGTCAGGCCGGGTTTGATCTAACGCATTTACTAGATGCGCACCAGAAGCCACACCCGAACCGACACCCGATTCGCGAGGTGGCCTGATGGGTGCCCTGATTGGACTCGGAGCAGGCACCGGGCTGGTTCTGATTGTTATTGCGCTCACCGGTTCGCCTCGAGTGCGCGTTCGGCGCATCTCCCGTATTGAT
>CAITYI010000224.1 GCA_903896585.1 uncultured bacterium | reverse complement strand
GATGCCGTCATTGAGACTGTCGGTGAAGCAACTTGGGCGCACTCACTTCGGTCACTTAGACCCGGCGGGACGATTGCCGTGTCAGGTGCCACCAGTGGAGCCATGCCGCCTGCGGATCTCAACCGCGTGTTCTTCCTTCAACTGACCATCAATGGCTCCACCATGGGATCCATTACCGACTTCGCCGAAATGCTGGAACTCTTGGATCGCACCGGCACCGCGCCGGTGATTGATTCCGTTCGTCCAATGCGCGATGCCCGCAGTGCGTTCGCCGCCATGCTTGACGGAAATCTCAATGGGAAACTGGTATTAGTAAACGACTAACCGGTACTGGTAAATGTTCTTTGAATTAAATATCCAGATCGTCCGCAACGGCACGAAGTAGCGAAGCTGTCTTTTGGGCGGTGGCATCCGGTGGATACTTCCCCCGACGCAGTTGATTGCTCACGCCGTCAAGGAGCTTGATCAGGTCCTCGAGGATGACTGCCATGTCATCCGCCTTCTTGCGATTGCCCTTCACCACTGAGGGTGGTGCACTGAGAATGTTTACCGACAGCGCCTGCTTTCCCCGGCGCCCATCGACAATTCCAAACTCGATTTTCATGCCCGGCTTGAGAGCGGTAACCCCGGCGGGGAGAGTGGAGACATGAACAAAGACGTCTTCGCCATCTTCGCTGGTGACGAAACCGAAGCCTTTATCGGCATCATAAAATTTAACGGTACCTGTAGGCACGATCGCCTCACTTTCTCCCTGAGCCCCTCGCAGACCCCGATTGGGGCCCACATGGGGCGCCCTAGGTTAGCGCAGGCCGGTGAGTGCCGGTTAACACGGGGATCTGGGACATCGCGGATGGTGGGTGATGGGTGTATCGCCGTAGGCTAGGTAGGTACGGCCGTAGGCTGAGTGGGTAGGGCCGTAGGCTAGGCGGATGCCCGAAACTACGACGGACCTGCGGATCGACCTGGTCGAGCGTCGCCGGAACCACTCAGATCGGGTAATTCGCGCGGGTGCTGCTATCACGGTTCTCGGGATTATTTTCAGCCTGATCGCATTATTGCCACTTGTCACCGATATCGAACTACCCAGCACGTGGTGGTTCCTGTCCATGGTGACCGGTATCGGCTTGGCAACAGTTTTAGTGGGTTTGACCATGTCGGCTCGATCGAGGCGCGGGTGAATACTTCCACCACCCCCAAGCCACGGAGCTTGGCCGATGACCTGCGCGCGCGCTCTGAAACCGAACTCACCGACCTCCTTCTGGGGCGCCCCGATCTGGCGCACCCGACCCCCGCTGACATCACCGGGTTGGCGCGTCGAGCTACCGCTACCCCATCGGTCTCCCGGGCACTAGACCAACTATCAGCACCCCAACTGCACATTCTCTTCACCTTACGCTCGGCAGCCATGAGCGTGGATGAACTCGCAACAGCGGTCGACCCTGCGGTGGCGCACCACACTGAGGATCTCGTGTCAACGCTGCGCACCCTTGGGTTGGTGTGGGGACATAATGATTCGGTCAGCGCCGTGACAAGTGTGCGAGAAAGCGTGACCGAGCCGTACAAAGATGCTCTCGAATTACCAATTGTTACTCCGTCACCAAGTGACAGTGGATCACCGGTCCAAGATATTCAGTCGCAATCCGGATTGATCGCTCATAATTTCCTCTCACTCATGCACGATGCCCTCTATATTTTCCGCATCACTCCATTAATTGCCTTGCGCACAGGTGGGGTTTCCACGCGAGAAGTGGACCGGCTGGCAGAATTTCTCGGCATTCCCGAATCCGAAACCTGCTTGCTCCTTGAAGTCGGTCACGCCGCCGGATTAATTGCACTCACCACCTCACTGCAGTGGGAGTTGACCACCAAATATGAATCGTGGCGGGCAAAGTCACGTGAGCAGCAGTGGGTCGTGCTGGCACAGGCGTGGCTAGACCTGCCCTTGATCGGATCAGAGACCAAAAAGCCCCTCGCCACCACGCAGAACTCTCCGGCAATTGGGGTCATGCGCTGGCAAAGTCTGCGCACGGTGGCATGGTGGAATGACAACAATGCCGTTCCCTCCACCAAAGAGTGGAAAACTTTCCTTAAAACATTGGAGTACTTCTATCCGCGGCGGCGCGGCGCCATGCGCAATGACGTTGCCAAAGTCACTCTTGTTGAAGCAGAACTCATGGGAATTACCCACGGCGGCGTATTGTCCGAGGCCGGCAACCAGATCACCCTGGATCACGCCTCAGCTGCGGCAAAAGCTTTGGTACTGCCCAAAGAAATTGATCACTTCCTGATTCAAGGTGACCTCACCGTCATTGCACCGGGACCACTGCCCCTTGAGGTCGGCGAACAATTACACGCAATTGCCGATATCGAAAGCCGAGGTGCGGCCAGTGTGTATCGATTCACCGCCGAAACAATTCGCCGGGGCTACGAAGCCGGGTGGGTGCAGCCGGACTTTGAGCAATTTTTCGCCACCTGGGCCAAGGGATCTGTTCCACAACCACTCACCTACTTGGTGCAGGAAGCCGCGAGCACCGAAGCTGTCGTCACCGATGACTCCAAACGGGCGAGTATTCCACCACGCCTGGGGCGTCATTCTCGTCGCGTAACAGAAGTGCAGGCACAACGTATTGCTGCGGCTCTTCTTCGCGGTGAAATCGCTGAAGCTGCCGTGATGGAGCCGGAGGAAATCTTCTCACTCAATACTTCGGCACTTATTGCCCTGTTGAAGAGTGCACAGGAACATCACACCGGTGTGTGGATCGGCTATGCCGAAGCTGATGGCAGCACCAGTACCCAGATCGTGGAGCCAATTCGAATGGGCGATGGCACCTTGACCGCATTCGATCACGGCACCGCAAATGTTCGCACTTTTGGGATCTCTCGCATTACCGGCATTGCGCCCGCGAGCATGCAGGAACCTGTCCCAGAAGTTACGCCGTAATTACTCCCAAACTCATGACGGCCAAGTTGTCGGCAATGGGTTCAACACCGATTCCAGGACCGGTAGGCACCTCCAGTTGCCCGTTGTCCAAGATAAATGGTGGAGTGACATCTTCGGCGTAATAACGACTTGATGCGCTCGTGTCACCTATTACGGTGAAACCGGGCAGACCGGCTAATGCCAGGTTGGCGGCACGACCCACTCCAGTTTCCAGCATGCCACCGCACCACACCGGAATCCCGCGTTCCACACACAGATTGTGGATCTCCCTGGCGGTGAGGTAACCGCCCACGCGGCCGGGTTTGATATTGATAATCGTGGTGGCACCGAACTCAATGGCGCCCTCCGCTGAGGCCACCGACAATATTGATTCATCGAGACAAATAGGCGTGCTCACAACCTTGGAGATCAGTGCATGTCCAAGGAGATCATCTTCGGGCAATGGCTGTTCAATGAGGATCAATTCACATGCATCCAGCTGAGCCAAATGTGCACCATCGGATCGGCCGTAGGCTTGATTAGCATCGACCTGCAGCGGAATTTTTGGCCACGTCTCGCGCACCAGCCGAACCGGTTCGAGATCCCAGCCGGGTTCGATTTTAAGTTTTATTCGCCGGTACCCCTGATCCACATAGAGACCCACTTCCTCGAGCAATGCATCAAGGGAAGTGGCGATCCCAACGCTCACACCGCAATCAACGCGCTCGCGCACCGCTCCCAGATAACTGCCCAGTGATTGATTGCGCTCCTTGAGCCAGAGGTCTAACAGTGCGGTGGACAGGGCGGCCTTTGCCATGGGGTGGCCCTGTTGGGATTCCATGGCGGAGCGCACTGCATCCGGCTCGGGAGTTGATTCCAAAATGGGACGCAGATCAGGAATGAGAAACTTCTGCATTACATCGATGGCGCCGCTGGTGTACTCCGAGCTGTAACCGGGCCACGGCATGGTCACACATTCCCCCCAGCCG
>CAITYI010000223.1 GCA_903896585.1 uncultured bacterium | reverse complement strand
TTTTTCCAGCTCTCCAGTAAGGCTGCGGCACTGAGTCGAGGTTGTGGGAAGGGTGTTAGTAGCGCAACCGGTGAGCCATCTCGGGTGATCGTCATGGTCTCACCGCCTTCCACTCGATTCAAGATTTGCCCACCGTAGTTGCGCAAGTCACGCACCGACACCTCGCTCACCCGATCAGTGTATCACCGGTGATACAAGCGTCCCCCTGTGGACAACTCACTGTATTTGGCGTTGAAAGGGTCTCCTGTGGCCAAGTGCCGCTGGTGCATCCGATCACATTGAATGATCACATTGAATGTTTCTGTTGCTTCGCTCTTGTTAAGGTTCGGCCCATGAAAAATCATTGCAAGAAGGTCTCCGCAGCCTCACTCGTGCTGACTCTAGGCCTGGCAACAACACTCTTCGGAGGAACAGCCCACGCCGCTGACACTTCCAAAACCTCGCCGAAACTCACCGGTGAGCACCTCACGTGGATGAAGGGGTTCAACGGTACGACACCATCGACCGCCCAGTATCACTTAACAATAAAGAAGAGCAATGGCAAGGCTTTCATCGGAACTCAACGTTGGCGCGAATGCACTGACGACATTGAAAAATGTAGATCGGAAGGTGCAACCGGAACTGGGTGGACAAAACCCGCGGCAGTCTTTTTAATACGCACATCCTCCAATACGTACGTTCTCCGCTCAGGTAACAGCCAAGGTCAAATCACCTTAGGCAAGAAAGGTTTAACCAAGGCATACATCATCGGCAGCGGTGAAGAGAAGCTGTCACGAAGCAACAGCAGCTCGAGTCAGGTTTACTCAAATGAGTTACCGCCGCCACCGCCGCCGCCACCTGTTGAAGAAGACTGCTACCCGTACACCCCGAAAAAGTGTGTCCCACCCCCTTCCTATTAGACATATTAGACAGGGAGACAGAGCAACAACGCGGAATTTTTCCGCAAGAGACAGTGGCTGCCGTCATGGTAAGGTCCTATTCAATTCCGTCGATACTTGCCGGGGTGCTGCTCGTGCTGTCCGAGAAGCAATCTGGCTCAAGCTCACGCCACACCCAGAAACTCGCGTCAATGCCGCACTGACGACAGTTTCGCGGAAATAATCTCACCGTGATGGGAGACCCCGGGCCCTGCCCCGCGTGCGAAAAGACTGACCTTCAACGCCGAGGCGGTAAAGATTTTTGTCCAACCTGCTATTACATACAACCGTGCTGTGATGGCGGTTTTTGCTCCTAGCAACGACTGCGCTGACAGCGGATATGTGTCACCCGCGCCGGTCGACTTGAACTAAACAACAACCATGCCAATTCCGGTAATCACCTAAAGCGAGCCATGGAGCAACTCGGTAGGTTCTTGCATCTCTGGTAATGGGAAAGTACCCTCAGCAAGCGAGTATGACGGAATTTCATGAAGTTACCGTCAACAAACTTTTGTTGGGAACAATTGCCACGGTCATGGCAATCACGACCTCATTAATTGTTGCGCCACCATCACACGCATTGGATTGTGCATCCGGTGGACCTTGCGCGTTTGGTGATATTGGTCCCGGCGGCGGGATCGTTTTATAGCTCCATCTTCTGCTGGTAACACCACCGGGAAATTCTTTGAAGCCGCACCCAATACGTGGAACGGAAGCGCACCGGATGGCACCGCGATATGGTGCCAAGCATCGAATGCAAACATTCCTGGCCTCGGCACAGCTATCGGAACCGGGGTGACTAATTCCGCAACCATTGATACAACGTGTGTTTCGACAGGTACAAACAATGCAGCGGAGTATGTGCGGGCCAAGACAATTGGCGGCCTAACGGATTGGTTCCTTCCGTCAATAGATGAGATGCTGGCGCTCTACAACCAAAGCACCCTACTCACCGGCGTGTATGCAACCAACCAAGCAGATGCTGACGCTGCCCGCTACCTCACATCAA
Organism: uncultured bacterium; assembly: GCA_903896585.1. GTDB lineage: Bacteria > Actinomycetota > Actinomycetes > S36-B12 > S36-B12 > UBA4592. The sequence continues at coordinate 1,557 of CAITYI010000223.1, read as the reverse complement.
GTCAGGGAACGAATGTGCTGAACGCTGGCGGTGTGTACATGCAGGGTTCGGGTTTCCCGGGAACCTCTAGCGAGTTCTCTAAAAGTGCTGGTTTCGCTATTCGCCCGATGCGAATGTTTACTGCGACCGAACGCAGTGTGGTAATTGGCGGTGGCCCAGAGCCTGTCCTCCAGCAATTCGGCAAGACTGCTGCAGGCACCTGTTTAGAGACTGCACCCGAATCACTCAACTGGGCAGGGGTGAGCAGTGACGGCTGGGGTGAATCTTGGGCGCAGTGGGTTAACGGCGGCAACGGTGGAGCCGTATGCACCCGCACCCTCATCTACAGCACAGCTCAATCTAGATGGATCGTCGACTGAACTGAAGCCACCAGCAATTCCACCAACAACACCGAAGGCTCCCCTCACTGCTGGGTGAGTTGAACCTGCCCACCATTTCGAAATCATGACCGAATTTCGGCAGTCTTTGTCCCAATCATTAACTCAGACCAGCACTTGACAACAGCTCAACCGAACAGTATTTTCTGGTCTTTGCTTATCAACGGGTGTTCAAGCGAACTGGTGGCCACGCACCCCACATCCCTCATAGAACAGGAACAGGGTCTTGGTTTCGGGTCGATTACGAGCGACTGTTTCGCTTGTCATGGGATTTGTTCTCGCGTCCACTCACTTTGCATTCACTCTGACGCCCGCATCCGCTGTAACCATTCAAGATCAGAGTAACCCAGGACCCCGAGTAGGTCAGGTCGTAGCACGAGACACCACGTTCTTCGCGCAGACGTTCCGAGCGGGCATCACGGGACAGCTGAATCGCATCTCACTTATGGGGTGCAACGGTGAAGATCAACTTCAAACGGTCACCATCCGGGTCTACCACGCCGTCTCATCTCCTCCGAACAGCACGCCACCCACATCATCAGTGTCTGCGCTAGGTGAAGCACACATCAGTGGTGCCGGACTGGCGGCCATCCCCGCCAAGTCCTCGGGGTGCATGACGTCCTTCGACGTCTCCCTCGACTCCCCTGCACCCGTCAGTGCAGGGAGCCTCTACGTTTTCGTCGTCTCCGCAACGCTGACGGGTGCTCCCATCTCCCTCGACGACGGATTAGTGCTGCAGTCAAGTGATATCTCGACCTACGCGGATGGGAATCGGAGCAGGAGTACTGACTCAGGGGCAACGTGGACTGCGGCCCCGACCCGCAACATCATCTTCACCACATACGTCGATATCGGTTCACCGCCACCTGATCCAATACTCCAGCAGTTTGGTAGGCCCGTCGCCGGAACATGCACAGATGCGGCACCCACACACACGCAACTGCCCGGAGCACCCAGTGGCGGTTGGGGTGAGTCGTGGGCGCAGTGGGTTAACGAGGGCAACGGTGGAGCTGTCTGCACCCGCACCCTCATCTACAGCACAGCGCAATCGCGATGGATCGTTGGCTGAGCCGAGTCCACCGGCAAGTCCACCAGAAACTTTGAAGGCTCCCCCTCACTGATGTGTGAGGTGGGAGCCTTCTCTTTTGGTGCGCGAGGGGGGAGTTGAACCCCCACACCC
>CAITYI010000222.1 GCA_903896585.1 uncultured bacterium | reverse complement strand
GCGGAGTCCAGATCACGATACGTGGTTGCGAGAGTTCGACCGGCAATATTGCTCGCAAGGAATTGGGCTTCCTCGGCACTTGATGCCCGGGCCCGGAAGTCAATATTGTCGGTGGCCATCACGGTCCGGGCAAACTTGGAATACGCATAGGCATCTTCGATAGTTGACCGACCGCCAATGAGCACACCCATTTCAGATCCTGCTCGTGCAAGTCCCTGGGCTGCAATAGACATTGCCTCGGGCCATGAGGCTGGGCGGAATTCACCGTTTTCGCGAATCAGGGGCAATTCAATGCGGCCTGTACGCAAATAAGAAAATGCAAAGCGGCCCTTGTCGCAGTTCCATTCTTGATTAACTTCGGGGTCATCCCAGGCCAAACGCCGAGTGACCACTCCGCGACGGGTATCCGTGCGCAGTGAACACCCGGAAGCGCAATGTTCGCAGGTGGTGGGCACAGAGACTAAGTCAAATGGGCGAGAACGGAATCGATAAGAAGCACTGGTGAGTGCACCTACGGGACAAATTTGAACGGTGTTGCCCGAGTAATAGGAATCAAATGGTTGGTCATCGGCGGTACCAACCTGCTGTTGCGCCCCGCGCTCTAATAATTCAAGCGAAGGATCTCCGGCGATTTCGTCGGCGAATCTGGTGCAGCGCGCACACGAGACACAACGCTCCCGATCCAAGAGGATCTGCGCATTAACGTTGATCGGCTTGGGGAATGTGCGCTTTTCCCCTTCGAACCGAGATTCAGGGCGGCCAACGCTCATGGCTTGGTTTTGTAGTGGGCACTCGCCACCCTTGTCGCAAATAGGACAGTCAAGGGGGTGATTCACCAAGAGGAACTCCATGACACCTTCTTGGGCAATGCGGGCAACCTCAGAAGAATGTTGGGTTTTAATGTTCATGCCGTCGGAGACAGTCTGCGCACAGGCCGGTTGCGGTTTTGGGACTCCGTCGATCTCAATTAAACAGGCGCGACAAGCAGCCACCGGGGTCAGCAGGGGGTGATCGCAAAATCTCGGGATTTCAATTCCGATTTGTTCAGCCGCACGAATAACAAGGGTGCCTTTTGGTACAGCCATTTCGACACCGTCAATGACAATATTCACCAGATCCAGTGCCGGGGCGACACCTGCATTGCTGGTTTGTGGATCGTTGGTGATTGTCATCAGGTGGACGCTCCCGTTGTAACAGCTCCAGCAAAAACGTACGACTTGATCGGATCGAATTGTTCGTCAGCAGAGGTATGCGTGGCAGCGGTAAATTCGTTGGCGAAATACTTCATGGCACCGGGGTACGGGGTTGCGGCGGCATCGCCGAGAGCGCAGAAAGAGCGACCGGCAATTTGCCCGCACAGGGTGTGGAGGGTTTCCATTTCGCCGACCGTGCCGTGACCATGCTCAAACTTCTCGAGGACCCCGGTGATCCAGTAGGTACCCTCACGACAGGGGGTGCACTTACCGCAGGACTCGTGCTTATAAAACTCAAGCCAGCGAGTGACCGCCTTAACCACTGAAACAGTTTGGTCAAAGACCATGGGCGTTCCGGTTCCCAACATGGTGCCGGCTTCAGCCATGGATTCATATGTCAAGGGAAGATCAAGGTGCTCAGCGGTCAGCATGGGCACACTCGAACCACCGGGAATCCAGAACTTGACTTCGCTGCCATCGCGCAAGCCACCCGCGTAATCCAGGAGTTCGCGCATGGTGATGCCTAACGGAGCTTCATAAATTCCTGGGCGCTTCACGTGTCCGGATACGGCGAAAACTTTAAAGCCCGGTGATTTTTCGGTACCAAATTGGCGGAACCAGTCAACGCCTCGGTCAATAATATAAGGAATATTCGCAATGGTCTCTACGTTGTTGATGACCGTAGGAGATGCGTACAAACCAGCAACGGCAGGAAATGGTGGCTTGAGCCGCGGCTGACCCCGGAAACCTTCCAATGAATCCAGGAGTGCAGTTTCCTCACCGCAGATATACGCACCTGCGCCCGCGTGCACGGTCACTTCAAGATCAAAACCCGAACCTTGAATGTTCTTGCCAATGAGTCCTGCTTCACGCGCTTGGGCAACGGCATAGGCAACCTTGCGAATTGCTTGCGGTACTTCACCGCGAATATAAATGAACGCGTGATTGGCACGAATTGCATATGAAGTGATGATCACGCCTTCGACCAACGCGTGCGGGTTCGCCATCATGATTGGAATGTCTTTGCAGGCACCGGGTTCAGATTCATCTGCGTTGACCACCAAGTAATGCGGCTTGCCATCGTTTTGCGGCACAAATGACCATTTCAATCCAGTGGGGAATCCGGCACCTCCGCGCCCACGAAGTCCCGAGTCTTTCACCGTGGTGATGATGGAATCAGGATCAGTCTTGAGCGCTTTGGCTAGCGCTTGGTAGCCACCGTGACTGCGGTAGCCGTCGAGGGTATAGAGCTTGGGGTCATCCCAAAACTCAGTAATAACCGGCGTGAGCTTCATGAGTTATCTGATCCCCTCTGTTCACGTGCCTGTTGGCGGGCAACTATCAAACCGGCCAACATTTTTTCGTCTACACAGTTACCTTCGGTGGCTAATTCATCAGAGGCCAATCCAAGGGTGCGTTCAGTCGCTTGGAAATCGCGTATTTTGGGACCCCGCGTTGACCACACTTCCTCGCCTGCGGCAAGTCGATCAATGATGTCAACGGCCGACTGCGGGGTGACATCGTCCATGAATTCCCAGTCCACGGTCATGACGGGAGCGTGGGTGCAAGCCGCTTGACATTCAATGCGTTCCAGCCAGAAATTGCCGTCCGCGGAAGGACCATTGTGGGTGGCACCCAGTCGCTCCGCGACTTTGGCATAAACGGCATCGCCACCGAGGAGACCGCACAAAGTGTTGATGCACACACCTATGTGGTGCTTACCGACCGGACTGAACTTGTACATGGTGTAGAAAGTCGCAACGGCGGTGACTTCGGCTTCGGTGATTCCAAGAACTTCGGCGCATGCTGCAATGCCTTCTTGGGTTACTTGATCGTCTGAACTTTGTACCATGTGCAACATGGGCAGAAGTGCTGACCGTGAACTCGGATAACGGTCAGCAAGATCGCGCATTTCCGCGCGCATTGCATCGGTGATCATTTCGCACCTGCTTTCATTTAACGATCCACTCCACCCATGACCGGGTCAATACTGGCAACCGCGGCAATTACGTCGGCGATCATGGAGCCTTCACTCATAGCGGCGACCGCCTGAAGGTTATTAAAGGATGGATCACGGAAGTGCACTCGGTAGGGACGCGTTCCTCCGGTGCTGACCACGTGGGCACCCAACTCACCACGTGGTGATTCGATGGGGACATATGCCTGACCGGGGGGAACACTGAATCCTTCAGTCACCAATTTGAAGTGGTGGATCAAGGCTTCCATGGACTCGCTCATGATGTGCTTGATGTGTTCCGGTGAGTTACCTTGGCCATCGGAGCCAATGGACAATTGGGAAGGCCAGGCAATTTTCTTGTCAGCGACCATTACCGGTCCCGGTGTGAGTCGGTCAAGGCACTGATCAACAATATTGAGCGACTGCTTCATTTCCTCAATGCGAATCAGGAAACGACCATAAGCATCGGAGGTGTTTTGGGTGGCAACTTCAAAATCATAGGTTTCATAGCCGCAGTACGGAGCGCTCTTGCGAAGGTCGTGTGGCAATCCGGTGGAACGCAATACGGGACCGGTAACTCCCAGGGCCATGCAACCGGTCAGGTCGAGGTAGCCCACGCCCACCGTTCGCCCCATCCAGATCGCATTGTCCACTAGCAGATCGGCGGTGTCTTTGAGTCTTTTGCGCAACAACACCACTGTTTCACGGATTTTTTCTTCTGCACCAGCGGGGAGATCCTGGGCTACTCCACCCGGGCGGATATATGCGCTGTTCATACGGAGCCCGGACACCATTTCAAAGATGTCCAACACGAGTTCACGCTCGCGGAAACCGAAAATCATGGCGGTCAGGGCACCGAGTTCCATGCCACCTGTTGCCAGTGCAACAAGGTGTGAGGAAACGCGATTGAGTTCCATCATCATGACGCGAATGACGTTGGCGCGCTCGGGGATTTGATCTTCGATTCCCAGGAGCCGCTCCACCGCGAGGCAGTAGGCGGCCTCATTGAACATAGGTGAGAGGTAATCCATGCGGGTGACATAGGTGACACCCTGAACCCAGGTGCGGTACTCCATGTTCTTTTCAATTCCGGTGTGCAAGAACCCAATGCCACAACGCACTTCGGTGACGGTCTCGCCTTCAAGGTCGAGGACAAGCCGAAGCACTCCGTGCGTGGACGGATGCTGTGGGCCCATGTTGACAACGATTTTTTCGGTCTCACCTTCGGGTGCGGCACTGATGGTTTCCCAGTCACCACCCCCACCGAGGTTGTACACGGTGCCTTCGACAGTGTCGTAACTACCGGCGAAAATATCTGCAGACTCTGTGGTGGACATTAGTTGTATGACCTCCGGTTATCCGGTGCAGGAATAGTGCCGCCCTTGTACTCCACCGGGATTCCACCGAGTGGGTAGTCCTTGCGCTGAGGGTGGCCCACCCAGTCATCCGGCATTTGAATGCGGGTGAGGGCCGGGTGGCCATCGAAGATGATCCCGAAGAAATCCCAGGTTTCGCGTTCATGCCAGTCGGCAGAGGGATAGACAGCGACGATAGACGGAATGTGACGATCCGAATCAGGTGTAGTGACTTCGACCCGAATTCGACGGTTGTGGGTAATGGACAGCAGCGAATAAACAACATGTAGCTCGCGGCCGACATCATGCGGGAAGTCAACGCCACTAACGCTCATGCACATTTCAAAACGAAGTGCGGGTTCATCGCGGCATTCGATCATAAAAGCAACCAGGTCTTTTTTATTGACGAAGAAAGTAATTTCATCGCGGTCCACCACGATTCTTTCGACAGCGCCCGAGACTCCCGAATCTGCAAGTGACAGTGCAATTTCTTCAGCGACCTCGTCAAACCACCCGCCAAATGGCGGGGTGGATCCCGTGGGCATGACAATCGGTGCCACGAGCCCGCCGAAACCGCTGGTGTCACCGGAGCCGGCAGCGCCGAAAGCACCTTTGCGGACACCGACAATGTCAATTTCCCTCACACCGTCCGGCACGACGGGAACTGTGGGTTTAGTTTCGCTCACCGCATGAGTCCCTTCATTTCGAGGGTTGTGGGTGCGGTCAATGCGATTTGTTCTTGCTCAATGATTTGATTCTTGCGATTCACACCGAGCTTCATGTCTTGGATTTGATCGTGGATTTTCAGGATCGCGTCAATCAGCATCTCTGGTCGCGGTGGGCAACCTGGCAGGTAGACGTCTACGGGAACTACATGGTCAACACCTTGAACAATGGCGTAGTTATTGAACATTCCGCCGCTGGAAGAGCACACGCCCATGGCGAGAACCCACTTCGGGTTGGGCATTTGGTCGTAGATTTGCCGGAGCACTGGTGCCATTTTTTGGCTGACGCGGCCGGCAACAATCATGAGGTCTGCTTGGCGCGGCGATGCGCGAAAAACTTCCATGCCAAATCGAGCGATGTCATATCGCGGTCCACCGGTGGCCATCATCTCGATTGCACAACAGGCCAAACCAAACGTCGCTGGCCACAGCGAACCTTTGCGGGCATAGCCGGCAACCTGCTCAACGGTGGTGAGCAGAATTCCGGAAGGAAGTTTCTCTTCAAGACCCATGTGTTACTCCTGCTTCCATTTCCGACATATCAATCCCATTCCAAACCACCCCGACGCCATTCATAGAGATATGGAATCGCGAGATTAACCAAGAACAACGCCATGGCAATAAATCCAAATGCACCGAGGGCATCGGCCGAAACAGCCCACGGGTACAGGAACACAAGTTCAATATCAAAAATTATGAACATCATGGCGGTGAGGTAATACTTCACCGGAAAACGTCCGCCACCCATTGGCTGCGGTGTTGGTTCAATTCCACATTCGTAGGCGGCGTACTTCGCTCGGTTATAGCGTTTCGGCCCGGTGAAGGATGCAATCACAATAGAAAAGACCGCAAAGCCAAATGCGAGAATTCCCAACACCAAAATCGGCGTGTAAACGTTCACTCCTGCCCTTCCCGATCACGTCCACTTGTGCGCTTGTGAAAAACTTCACGACCTATGTAAGCATAGTGGTCAGATCTATGGGGCAAGACCCCGGTGGATCGCCACAATTCCGCCGGTGAAATTTCGCCAACGCACCTGTTCCCAGCCGGCCTGGGCTAGGTCACCGGCCAGTTCCCGCTGGGTCGGCCAAGCTCGGATGGAATCGGCCAAGTACCGATACGCCTCCGGATTGGACGCCACTCGATCTGCCAGGAAAGGTAGAGCGGCCATGAGGTATTCGGAGTACACGGTGCGAAATGGTCCGAATGTGGGGTGGGAGAACTCACAAACAACGAGTGACCCCCCGGGTTTGGTCACGCGGAGAAACTCGCGCAGGGCCTGCTCCCGATCGGCCACATTGCGTAGCCCAAATGACATGGTGACAGCATCGAAACAGTTATCGGCAAATGGAAGTGCCAATGCATCTGCCGCAATAAACGGCAAACCCGGATGGCGGCGCTGCCCAACCTGGAGCATGCCTAATGAGAAATCAGCAGGGATGACGGTCGCCCCGGTGGATGCAAATGCCGCGGAGGATGTCCCGGTGCCTGCGGCAATATCAAGGATCATGTCTCCGGGGGAAAGATTCAATGCCTCGCGCACGGCTGCTCGCCAGCGACGTGTTTGGCCAACGGCCAAAATGTCATTGGTGAGGTCATACTTCTCGGCAACTGTGTCAAACATCGCAGCGACCTCAGCTGGATTCTTGTCAAGATTCGCTCGGGCCACCGTCGTAGTCTGTCAGAAATCCACTCAAGTGGTTGACCGACGTCATTGCCCTTACTCTTGGAGTGTGTCAACAACGGAACACCCCCAGCTAACCTTCCGCACCACGTCATTGGAGTCAGAGACAGGTGGTCCGGTCAATCTCTTGGATATTTTGCCCGCCGAAGATCCAGTGGCCTGGATTCGTCGAGGCGAGGGCATCGTCGGGTGGGGGGTAGCGGCCAGACTTGAAGTTCGTGGCGATGAAACTTTTTCACGAGCACAACGTTGGTGGAACAGGATGCTGGCCGAGGCGCGGATCGAAGACAGTGTGGACATCCCCGGCACCGGCGCTGTTGCATTTGCATCTTTTGCCTTCGATCTCAATGAACTGTCTGAAATTGTGGTGCCCCGTTATGTCGTGGGCACCAAAGGCGGACAGTCGTGGGTGACCAGTGTGGGAGTTGATCTCCCAAGAATTACCCCCCAGCCACTCCCCAGTGCACCTACCAATGTCACCTGGTCCAACGGAAGCCTCTCCCCCCAAGACTGGGAAAAGGCAGTAGCGCAGGCAGTGGAACGAATCCACGCGGGTGAACTCGACAAGGTAGTTCTGGCCCGCGATCTCGTGGCCCACGTTGAGGGCACCCTTGATGTCCGTTACCTCATCAGCCGACTTGCAGCCGCTTATCCCACCTGTTGGACTTTTGTGGTGAAAAATCTTTTCGGGGCAACACCTGAACTACTGGTGCGACGCACCGGAGATCTCGTGGTGAGTCGGGTGCTCGCTGGAACGGTACGTCGACAGGGCACCGCGTCAACCGATTCGGAATCTGCAACTGCACTCCTTAAAAGCGAAAAAGATCTCAATGAACACGCCTACGCGGTCCACTCTGTGGCTCGTGCACTCGCGGCCCACTGCACCGACCTTGAAGTTCCTGACCATCCACAGGTACTCGAACTTTCCAATGTTCAGCACTTGGCCACCGACGTCACCGGCCAGTTGGCCATCAACGCCCCCATCCTCGCCCTGGTTGCGTCACTGCATCCCACCGCGGCCGTGTGTGGAACACCTACCGAGCGAGCCAAGTCCATGATTGCTGAGCTCGAAGGAATGAACCGGAAGCGCTATGCCGGACCGGTGGGTTGGTTTGACCACCACGGAGACGGTGAATTTGGAATTGCCCTACGGTGCGCGGAAATCAATCCTGCGGAAAACCTGATTCGTTCATTTGCCGGCTGCGGGATTGTCGCTGAGTCAGATCCGGAAATGGAACTTGCCGAATCAATCGCAAAACTTGCTCCCATTCGTGATTCCTTGACGCTGAGCTAGATCTTCTTTTCAAATGCATTAATGCCCGGCCCGAAATCTGGTGAAGGGAAAATTGTCCAGCCGTGGGCGCGCAGCAGTCCCTGCATTGCCGCGTTATTCGCAAGGACATAGGCCACTAAACTTTTGAAGCCAAGCCGCTCACCAATTTCCTCGGTGTGTGTAATCAAAATGGCACCTAGGCCGCGCCTGTGCCATGCGTCATCGACCAAAATGGCAATCTCCCCAGAGTCAGTATTGACTTCCGATTCCGGGAAAATATTGCACAGTGCAATCACATGGTGCGCCCGATCGGTCACAACAAGGGTGGCGCCACGGTGGCCACCGCTGACTCTGCGCAAATTTTCCTCGCGCCACGTGTTCTTTGGGGTGAAGTACCTTTGGTAAATTGATTGTTCAGATACTCGTCGATGTAAATCCTGCACGGCCCAGGTATCTTCGGGCCGAGCCAACCGCACCCACACACTCGTGTCGTCCGAGAGCTCCTCAACCCACCCGTAACTGCTCGGCAAATCTCGCACCGCGGTGATTGTCTCAACCAATTCCAGTAAAGCTGAGGCTCTCTCGTACTCGACCCGCGTAAATGGTGCTTGATCCCGCCGAAGTACAACGTGAGTATCGACCGTCCATTGCAGACGCAAGACATTGTCTGATGCATTTGGTCCACTTGTTGCATCAGTGACTTCCCACGACCTCGCAAGCACCAGATCCGCTGCCGCCTGCGGTGCTTGCTCCGGCCATTGCACCAGATTGCTACTCAAACGCAGCACTCGGCTGGCGACATCACCCGCATCATTTTCATTTCCGTGCACAACAATTACTTGACGCCCTACCGAGTCAATAGCCTGAGTGAGCGTCTTGCGAGCTAGAGAGATGGGCGCTTTCACAATTGCATCCACCTGTTGTTCCTGATCGTTGAGGTCAACCACCGTCATGTACACAATGGCGGTATCCAGGAGCGAGAGGACCCGCAGAAGCCGAGCCGTTACCGTGGGATTCGCATGGATGGTGGCGCGCACTCGCCAGAAGATTGTTTGATCCCCCGGTTGTGGTAGCTCAGGATCAATTACCGCTAATGACTCAAGTAACCGTGCACTGAGTGCGGTCCACGCCTGTGGATCAACGGTGACATTGAGCACCGGGGTAAGTAGTGACATGCCAACGCCAACTGCAATGAGATGAAGCACAATGGCATCGACGCTCATGGTTGGGTCAATTGCGCCAGTTTCCTTCAGGCGCTCTACCAAAGCCCTCGATGCATCCCACCGATGCTGAATTCTCTCAGCGAGGATCTCCACTATTTTTTCATCAAATGGCGCACCTGCCAGAGCTGCTAATTCCCGCGGATCCCAGGCACTGGCCGGGTCACCCCAAATATCCCTCGACGCTGTCATGAGCAACTGGAGGGCAGGACTTTGTGGATTATCAAATTCCTGAGCGATTTTTTCGGTCACCGGCGAGTAGGGCAGTTGCTGCACTACTAATCGCAGAAACTCCGACCTGGTGTGTGCGACTGAATTCACCGTGCGCGCACTCAGGCCAGATCGTTCCACAATGTCACGGCGAGAAACATTGAGAACACCCAGTGCGAGATAAAGATCTGCTGCTGCCTGCAGGATCTTGCGCTCACTCGCGCTGCTTGCCATGGCAGATCAGCCTCCGGTCGCAGCCTCGTGCACAGCTTCTCCAATTGTTTTCAAAATCAATGCTTCCCGCTCACGCGAACAGACACGTGCCACGATCACGTGGACTCCCCCACCGTCTTTGTTGTCCAGCGCAGTATCAAGGGCCTCGGCGAGTTCATCTTCTGAGTTGACCGTGACAGAATTAACTCGCATTGCCGCACTCACCGCCCCCGGATCGATATCAAGGGGAACACCGAATACTTGATCGAAATACTTGGCATATTCGGGGCGACCTTGCTCAAGTGTGGAGAAAATTCCACCACCATTGTTATCAAGAACAACAACAACAAGATTCACTGACTGCTCTCTCGGCGGAACGAGAAGTGCGTTGCTGTCATAGAGGAATGCTTGATCTCCTAACAGTGCCACAACAGCACCATCGCCTTGCGCTTGTGCAGCGATGGCCACTCCAAACGCGGTGGACAAACATCCGTCAATACCTGACGTTCCCCTGTTCCCCATGACCATGGCATCGGTGACGCTATTGAGCGCGAAAGATGCAACATGGCGCACAGCAGAGGATGCACCGAGGAACAATGTCCCGGCTTCAGGAACCATGCGGGTGACAATGCGAGCGACCTGCATTCCGGTGAGTTCATCTTTCGGAAGTACTGTTTCTACCGCAGCTGCCGCTAAAACATCGGCACGCTGCCATGCTTCCAACCATTCTGGTTCGATTTCACATTCTTCCGGTGGCATCGGCACTGCTGAAAGAACGAGATCTGCCGATCTGGTGGGATCAGAGAAGTGCGTGTGCGAATCAACGGCAATGTGGAATTGCGCTGATTGGACAAGCGCGAGTACGGAGCGCGATAACCCGATATTCCCCACCGTGATAACCAGCTCCGGTGCATGGGTTTCCCGAAACTCCTGGTCGGCAACAATCAGTGAACCATGCGAGAGGATCAGACCCGCAGCTCCTACATTGGCACTTGGCTCGGCAATGATTGGCCATCCGGTGGCTTCGCTCAGTTCATCTACTAGGTCGATTGCATCAGGGTCGTTGTGATCGCCCACCACAATCAGGCCTCGGGCTGGAACAATTGTTTCCTCGTCGAGGAATGACATGAGTTCATCCAGTGGCGTACTCATGCCGGCCATTAAGCGGGCATCAGCAACCCACGGACGACCATCGGGTCGGCCGGCAAGGCTTTCCACCCAGTCTCCGCCTTCGCTCACCAATGGCATGGAGAACGGAACATTGATGTGCACGGGACCTGGATGCATGGAATCAGTTGCAATTGAGACTGCCCGCGCAACAACACTGCGCCAATACGCAACCTGTCCCTCGACGGGTGCCGCAACCGACATGTCAACAAAGTCACGCACATAACCACCGAAAATGTTGACTTGATTAATTGTTTGATTGGCACCGACACCTCGCAATGCTGGTGGTCGATCGGCGGTAACAAGAAGCAGTGGCACAAATGACAAATTCGCTTCAATGACCGCCGGCATCAGGTTCGCCACGGAGGTACCGGATGTAGTGATGACCGCCGCGGGAATACCCGTTGCTTTACCAATTCCTAATGCAACGAACCCAGCAACTCGTTCATCGATGCGCACATGCAGGCGAAGGTCGAGTCGGTCGCTCGCGGCGGCGAGCTCTAGAGCCAATGGTGCAGATCGAGATCCGGGAGCCAGAACAACATCTGTTACGCCACAGCGAATTAGTTCGTCCACCATCACCTTGGCTTGTGCGGTCGATGCCTCCATGGGGCTCAGCCTTGCACACTCACCCCGTAGTGCCTAAAGACCGGCGGTCAGCAGATCTCTACTCTCTTGGGGTAAAAGGTGGAAAGCGGCCTCGAAACGCTGCCGCCAATACTGCTGATCCAGCGGACCCAATGCATGGGCGGTGAGAAGTGTCGGGTCCGGATCCCGCCGTTGAACAGCAATGACTCCCTTGTTCGGCACCGTGATCGGGGTGACGAGATCAGTTGCAAAGAGTGCCCCGGTTCCCAGTCCCGCTGGGTGGTCGGGGGCCAACTGCCACGCGGCAACGAGCGAAGGGAATAACCCAACCGATGTTTCTAAGGCACCACTGACCCGCACCGGGACTCCGATGTTCTCTGCAATATGGCGGGTTGCGCGAAGTCCGCCTAAAGGCGACACCTTCACAATTGCAATGTCGGCAAATTCACGCACGGATTTGTGGTGATGGACTCTGATCGATTCATCGACTGCAATAGGAATATTCACCCGCTGATGCAATTCCCTCAGACTCTCCTGATCGGCGCAGGGTTGTTCGACATACTCGATTGGGTATCGATTTAGTTCCTTGAAAGCAATGAGAGCCTGCTCTAGAGACCACCGACCATTGATATCTACCCGAATAAGAATGGACTGATTGACCGTGCCAGCCGTCGACACAATCGAATCTAATCGTTCAAGGTCACGCATTAAGTCTGATCCGAGTTTTATCTTGATGGTGGTGCAACCGAATATCTCAATGGCGCGTCGGGTCGCAACTACCGCATCTTCATGATCGCCAATAATGGCGTTAACGGAGACGAATGCACCCGGTGGAATATCAGTCGGCAAATAAGCCGCCTCAATGGCGGCCGTTAGCCATAGAGCCGCTTGCTGATCTGAGTAATCGGTGAATGGGCTGAACTCACCCCAACCCGCCGGACCTGGAAATAGCACTCCGGAACGAGCCGTGACCCCTCGAAATTCGTGTTGTAAGTCCACACCAAAAAACTGGCCGGTTGACCACAACTTTTCACCGAGTGGGTTTAACACAGCCGGTTTACGGACGTTTGGGGAAGCGCGAAAAATTGGGCTCCCGCTTTTCCTTGAAAGCGTCGCGCCCTTCCTGAGCTTCTTCGGTCATGTAGAACAACAGGGTGGAATCGCCTGCGAGTTGTTGGACTCCTGCAAGGCCATCGTCCACGGCATTATGTGATGCCTTGAGCATGCGCAGCGCCAGTGGCGACATGGTCAACATGTTGTTCGCAATATCGCAGGTCGCCTGCTCCAATTCAGGAAGGGGAACAACCTCGTTGACCAATCCCCAGTCATAAGCCTGTTCCGCACCGTATTGATTGCAGGTGTACCACACTTCGCGCGAACGCTTCTGGCCAATTGTGCGGGCTAACAGACCTGATCCGAACCCGCCGTCAAAGGATCCGACTCGAGGACCGGTTTGACCAAACCTCGCGTTGTCAGCTGCGACAGTGATATCGCACACCACATGCAGAACATGCCCACCGCCAATCGCATATCCCGCAACCATGGCAATGACCGGCTTGGGAAGCCTGCGAATTTGAATCTGGAGGTCAAGCACGTTGAGACGGCCAATTCCTTTATGGGCAACTGAGTCGCCACCGATGTAGCCGTCGTCGCCACGGATTACCTGATCACCGCCGGAACAGAACGCCAAATCACCCTGGCCGGTGAGGATGACCACTCCCACTCCATCATCGTCCCTAGCGGCATTGAATGCATCGCTTAATTCAAAAAGTGTTTGGGGCCGGAAAGCATTTCGTTTTTCTGGACGGCGAATAGTTATTTTGGCAATACCCTCACAGTCACCGGTGCCAAGTTCATAGGAAATATCGGTGAAGTCCCCCACAGATTTCCAATCACATGCCGGAATGATCGAGGAGTAGCCCGGGTCGGCTAGCGCAGGAGAATTTGGGGCCGCGACCGGAGGGAGTTCATAGAGTTTGCGAGTGTCCATGACTCGAGATTACCCGCATCTCCTAGTCTCGCCCAATGAACACCGGTCAGAATCAACTCACCCCCGTTGAGGTTGTTGCCGGGGCGCGCGGGGTTGACGCCATGTTCGAACAGCTTGTCCGAGCCCTGGATACATCGCGCGCGGTGGCTCCCATTCCCGGGGTCAGCAAGCACTTCCCCGCATCCATGGTGGAAGCGATCCGAATCGCGATCAGCTTGGATTCGCCAGTCCAATCCGACACCATCGCCGTGCTGAGTACCTCGGGTTCCACCGGAAATCCACGTGGGGTGGAGTTCTCCGCCGCCCAACTCGGTGCGCTCAATGTGTTTATCAACTCCGGTGGTGCCATTGGACAGGACTTCAAGGCACCACCTCGCTGGATCGCGGCCCTACCGGTGACATCTATTGGCGGATTCAATGTCCTGATGCGATCGATTGCGGCAGGTCTTCCCCCAATTGCACTGGAAAGTGTGGCCGGCGCTGGAGTATTCAGTGCCGAGGAGGTCACGAAGGCGCTGCGGTTGTGCGGCGACTCCCCCGCCATGATTTCTTTGGTCCCCACCCAGCTTCGCCGACTCCTATCTACCGAGGAAGGTACCCAGGCGCTCTCCCGGTGTGCGACTGTTTTGGTAGGTGGGTCAGCAACACCGCTCAGTGATCAGATTCACGCTCGTGATCAAGGAATCCCCGTTCTGTTCACCTACGGCATGACGGAAACAAGTGGCGGGTGCGTTTTCAGTGGTGTCGCGGCTCCAGGTGTGAACATTGATATCAATCCACAAACTCGGGTAATCACCATTTCCGGTCCGGTAATTGCCACGGGGTATCGACCACAAACGTCCACCGGGTCCTTAGAACTTTTCCAAGGTTCATTCACCACGCGCGATTTCGGAGAGAAAGAGAGCAACGACGTTCTCCATGTAAGCGGGCGCACAGACGACGTTGTCATTGTGAATGGAGTGAATATCTCACTTCAGGCAATCAAAGAGATTATCGATGCCCACCCGTTGGTCAGCGACAGTTATGTGCTGCCGGATCTAACCGCGGTTGTTGTGGTCACCGGCGCAAGCGAAATTATTGAAGAAGACCTTCGCTCTGCCATTTCCCAACGTTTAGGCAATATTGCGGTACCACGGTTCTTGGTGGTCGATTCATTGCCTTATTTACCCAATGGGAAACCTGATCGGCAACGGATTCAGTCACTCGCACACCCGAACCTTTACGGTTAGCGCGTGGCGACAACGGCAGAGTGGATAGCAGGTGCGCGCCCGCGCACGCTATCGGCGGCATTTGCCCCGATTGCTATTGGTGTGGGAATTGCTTTCGGTGCCGGAGCATTCAATGCCGTTCGCAGTGCACTGGCGCTGATTGTTGCCCTCGCCCTGCAGATCGGAGTCAATTACTCCAACGACTACAGCGACGGGATTCGAGGCACCGATCGAGTTCGAGTGGGACCGGTGCGATTGGTGGGTCAGGGCCTGGCCAGGCCCCTTGCAGTTCGTCGCGTGGCATTCACCTTTTTTGGCATTGCCATGGTGGCCGGAACCTTGCTGGTATTCCTCACCGCTCAGTGGTGGTTATTCGCTGTGGGAGCCACCTGTGTTGCCGCCGCCTGGTTTTATACCGGTGGCTCTCGACCGTATGGCTATGCGGGTTTGGGCGAATTATTCGTTTTCATTTTTTTTGGCCTGATCCCCGTGATGGGAACTGTTTATGTACAAACTCTGCAACTCTCGGCAACTTCACTGTGGGCGGGTGTCGGGGTAGGGGCCCTCTCCTGCTCTATTTTGATTGCAAATAACCTGCGCGATATTCCCAGTGACACCGAACACGGCAAGCGAACACTTGCAGTGCGGCTAGGGGATCCAGATACCCGAAAGCTCTTTTATGCAACCGTGGCAGTGGCCTTTAGCGCACCGGCAATTACTGCCTTTATCGCCACTCCATTTACTTTGCTGGCATTTCTCGCATTGCCCTTTGCAATTCAACCCGTGAGATTAATTGCACGTGGGGCGCTCGGGCCCGCATTAATCCCGGTTCTCAAGTCGACCGGGATCCTCCTGTTCATTTATGGAATCACTTTCGGACTGGGCCTCGCCCTGAGTCACGGTTAAGTCGTCAAAATCCTCTTTTGCCGCCGCAGCATCGATTCGCTCATTGATTCTGCGGAAAAAGCCGAACATGGATCCGCTCATGGCATCGCGCTGGCGGCCGAGCAACAAGATGCTGAAAACCGCTGAAATGACAATCGCGAGGGCAATCGCCCACACTCCGCGAATCGGTGTTGTGACCTGAATAAGTAGCCAGGCCACCGCCAAAAACAGCACCCGAAACAAGGTGTACATGACCCACGCCCGACCACGAATTCCCACAAGGGCACCGTACCCCTGCGACTGTGAGAGCATTGGTTTACCCTCGGAACAGCAAAACCTCAAAACATGGGGGAAAATGTGCGGGTAGGCGAAATTGAATTCGTTGAACTTGAGCACCTGAAGGGAGGCACACATGGTCTTAAGAGCCGGTGGTGTGCTTCTCGCGCTCGCTTTTTATATTTACACCGTCATTGACGTGGCCCGCACTCCAAAGTCCAGTACCCGAACGCTGCCCAAATATGTCTGGATGATTATTGCCGTTGTTCTGCCTATTGTGGGTGGTGTGTTCTGGTTATTCTTCGGCAGAGTGTGGCCGCAGTCTGGCTACCGGTCCAAGCGCCGCTCCCCACGGGCTCCAGACGATGACCCCAAGTTCCTGCGCACCCTGGAAGAACGAGCGTGGTCAGACAAAATGCGCAAGCGCCGCGAACAAAATCCCTGAATGAACCCGCTGTCCACCAGTAAAGAGAATTAAACGCCCGCGTAACTGTGCAAGCTGTTCACAAAAATATTCACACCGAAATAGTTAATTAAGAATGCCACCCATCCCAAAATTGCAATCACAGACGCTTTTTGGTGTTTCCACCCTGCGGTGGATCGAGCGTGCAAATACGCAGCGAAAATAACCCAAGTAATAAAAGCCCACGTCTCCTTAGGATCCCAGCCCCAATAACGACCCCACGCATTTTCGGCCCAGATCGCCCCCGCGATCACCGCGAATGTCCACAGTGGGAATGAGAAAGCAATAATTCGATGGGTGAGTTTTTCCAGGGTCTCGCGGCTGGGAAGTTGCTTGATCCAGTGTCGATCCGCAATGAGGGACAGGCCCGCGGTCGCCGCCGCAACCGTGAACGCTCCACCGCAAATGATTGCAGCAAGCACGTGGATTACCAACCAATACGACTTGAGGGCTGGGACAAGTTGTGCGGCCTCGGTATACAGGACGGTAACTGCTAAGCCAAGCGTCAGCAGGGCTGGAATGGTGACGAATAAGCCCAACCACCGCAGATCACGGCGCGTTGACCAGATCAGGTACACCAACAAAATACCGAGAGCAGATGTAATCGAGTACTCATACATATTGCCCCAAGGAGCGCGGTCGGCCCACAGTGAGCGCACAATGACACCGACCAGTAGCAGCCCAGCCGAAAGCCACGACAGCGACAGTCCGATATTTGCCATTCGCCAACCTGGGTTGGCCGGCGTGGTGGCGGCTTCGCTCGATGAGCTTTCCGCAGGTGGAATGACCGAGCCGGTGGAATCCACCAGTGCGCGAGTTTCTGCTCGGGTTCGGCCAGCCGAGTAGCTCAGGGCAAAAAAGATGGTCGCGAGAAAGAGGGTGATCATGCTCGCATAAACAAAGTTATTACTCATCTCGGCTAAATCGATGGAATTCACGTTGCCTCTCCAATCAGGTACTTCACGAGTTCATCGACATTTTCTTTTGGGTCATCGCCCGATGCTTTTGCCAATCCTGCTACTTCCACCGTAGTTCCGCCAGTTGCCGCGTTGGGTCGCACCTTGACCCACACTCGCCGCCGCTGAATGAATAACGAAAGACTCAAACCCGCAATAGCCAGGATCGAGGCAATGAGCGCAACCTCTTTCCCCGGATCAGCTGCGATTTGGAAGGAGGCCCAACGCTCAAAGTCAACAAATTCAATGGAGCCTGCGCCGCCCGGAAGCTCCCAGGTCTCCCCCGGGCGCAATGCCCGAAGACCCAGTTGTTCCATGGACTCTGAATCCAGGGTGTAAACGCTCTGGGGAATTCCCGAGTCAAGTCCGAGGTCGCCCTCCCATGCGCCCAGGAAGACCGAAGGGTCATCGGGGGCGGGGAAGGAAGAAAATGGACCGCGTTCTTCGCTGAGTGCGGTGGTGGGCAAAAAGATCCCTCGAACACCCAACTGCGGGGTTGAATCTGGGACCTTGATCACTCCGGTTGAAGTGAAACTTCCATCTTGGGGCAGGAATACGACAGCATCGTCAAAAACGATATTGCCGGTGGAATCGCGAATGATGAACTGCGGTGCATACCCGTGTCCCACGAGAAATATTTTTGCGGACTCAATTGTCATGGGGTAATTCACTTCAATGCGCTCATTGGCCGCCATGGATTCACCGGGTCGCACTACCGAAACATCTGCTTCAAAAAGCTGTGGTGCGCCCCGCTGCGATTCCGCGCGAGAGAACTCAACATTGAAATCTTCCAAGGTGAAGGAAAATGCCGGCAGCGTGTCAGGTGACGTTAATCGCCCACCGCTCCAAGCATCGTATTGAGTCAGGGTGTTGGAAAATCCTTCTCCCTCGCGAACAATCACGTTGCCGCGCCACCCAAACAACCCGCCGTAGGCAACGGCGAACAGGATCAGAATCAGAGAAAAATGGAAGACAAGATTTCCAGTTTCCCGGAGGTATCCCTTTTCTGCGGCGACCCAAGACTCGCCGGACCGGATGACCCGCCACCGGTCCTTGTGCAGATATTTTTCAGCACGACTGAGAATGAGTGCTGGTTGTTCATTGATTTCGGCCGTCTCGCCACCCAGACGCATGAGATACCGCGGTGCAGGGGGTGGCGGTTGCCGCATGGCTCGCCAATGAACACCTAAGCGGGGTAGTACGCAACCGATGAGAGAGATGAACAACAGGATGTAGATGGCAGCGAACCAAGGCGCTGCGAATACATCGAAGAAACCGAATGTGTCTAACAGCGGCCCCCAGGTCGGATTGTCCGTCAACCACTCATCTACCAAGATCGGATTGATCCCGCGTTGGGGAATTACTGACCCGGGGACGCTGGCCAGCGCCAATAGGAACAGCAGAATCAAAGCCGTTTTCATGCTGGTGAGTTGGCGCCACATCCAGCGGAAAAAGCCCACACGAGACATGGGTGGGAGTGGTACCTGCTCGGTTGTGGTCTCAGTAGCCATTACAACGCCGTTTCAAATCCGGGAATGGTGACGCGCAACCAAATGGTGAAATCCATCCACCAACCGGTCACCAAAAGTATGCCCACGAGCACCAGCATGGCACCACCGATTCTCATGATGGCCAGGTTGTGCCGGCGGAGGAATGCAATTGCACCCGCAGCCCGAGTAAAGAGCAACCCCAGCAAGATAAAAGGTAGTCCCAGGCCGAAGGAGTACACGAGGGAGAGCAGGGCACCTCGGGCGGCACTCGCTTCCGAGAATGCCATGCTCTGCACCGCTGTAAGTGTGGGACCAATACACGGTGACCAACCAATGCCAAATGCCAAACCTAAAAGTGGCGCACCCGCAACACCCCATTTGGGCACCTGGTGAAACCGGTATTCACGTTGTAATCCAGGAATAACACCCATGAACGCTAACCCCATGATGATCACGATCACGCCGAGAATTCGGTTGATCCAGTCCGCATACTCCAGGAGAACTGAACCGATTCCACCAAACAGTGCTCCATAGGAGACAAAAACCACACTGAACCCAAGGACAAATAACAGGCTGCCCGCTAGCACCCGCCCCTTTTTACCTTCTGATAGTTC
>CAITYI010000221.1 GCA_903896585.1 uncultured bacterium | reverse complement strand
GAGCGGATCAGGTGACCAGTCAATATCAATATTGCACCAAATAAGCCGTTGGTATCGGCTGAGGAGTTCAGTATCGATATTCCCTGCCTGACCAAAGTAAAGCTGCGAGTACAAGGGTGTTGTTATTGCGGCCGGGTCGCACACAAGTACCGCCCCAGGATGTTCACGTGCTGCTGAGTCCTCAGAATCGATTTGACCATGCAGGATTTCAGTTTGGTCCTCGATAGTTGGGAGCCGGCTTGTCTGCTCACACCAGGTGCGAAGGTATTCAGGTACCAGGACCGCTGGGATTCCTTGGTAATTCAATTCGCCTACCAGAGCATTGGCTAACGTGGTCTTCCCGGAACTTTCAGCACCGAGCAACCCAATTCGATACGGATCGATACGCTGCTCGCGACTATTCACATTACACAGTTTAGAGTCATCACGTGGAGATTGAGTTCGGCTCTTTCAGTTACGTGGCTGTTCTCGCCTTTGTCATTCTCGGATCAATCTGGCTGGAAGTTGTCTTGAGGACGAGAGTTCTCGTACGGCCTCGTAGGCTTTTATTGGCTATTGTTCCGGTGGTAATCCCATTTCTTATTTGGGATGCGTACGCAATCAGTCAAGGTCACTGGTGGTTTGATGAAGCACGAATTCTAGGAATATATTTACTATTCGATATCCCCCTCGATGAACTACTGTTCTTCATTCTCATTCCTTTTGTATCAATTCTGACTCTTGAAGCGGTTCGGAGTGTTAAAGGATGGCGCGTCGGAGATGAAGTCCCATGACCTACACGGCAATTGGAGTGCTGGCGGTGTTGATCGCGGTTATTGCTGATCTCTTTGTATTTCGGACCCGATTAATCTCCCGGAAAATTTTCTGGGTTTCCTATCTCATCATCGTATTCTTTCAATTCATCACAAATGGAATGTTCACAGGTTTTCAAATTGTTAAATACAATGGGGAAGCTATCATCGGATCCACTTCACCGGCGGATTCCGCGCCACCATTTTTTGGCGATGGTCGAATTGCATTTGCTCCGGTCGAGGATCTCCTATTTGGATTTTCCTTGGTACTTTTATCGCTTGTGCTGTGGGTATTTTGGGGACGCCGCGGAATTGACCGCGTGCCAATGTCGGGTCCGCCGATCTGGCGAAAGCCGCCGGACTAAAAGTCTGGATGCAGGCCTTGAACTTTGCCAGGCCCATAAATTTTTCGGGCTTTACGGGCTCGTTGCCAAGCAGGAAATGCCACCCAAAATCGGGTGCGAACAGGGACCCTTGCGCGCTTTTTAAATACTTCGAAGTCGATTTCCTCAACTTGGTTTGCAATACCGCAGTACAAGATCCGAGCAGCCTCAATGCAATCTCGCGATGCCGGATGCAGCATGCTGATTCCGACAATGGACTCTCGATCTAGGCGCCGTACCCGGTCAATTTGATGTCTAAGCGCCGCTTTGATTTGTGGTGTCAACTCCCGCTTTTCCAGATCAGCGCGAGTCACGCCGAAGCGAGCAAGTTCGTCGAGTGGCAAGTACACCCGGCCACGATCCAAGTCTTCGTTGACATCGCGAATGAAGTTGGCCAGTTGAAAAGCCACGCCAAGGTCCTTGGCCCGGTCAAATGCCTCGGGGTTATCAGGTTCCAAAATCGGCACCATTTGTAAGCCGATTACGGCGGCAGAACCGTAAACATATTCGTACAGTTCATCGAAGGTCTGATACTCGGTGACAGTGAGATCCATGGTCATGGAATGTAAAAAAGATTCGAAGTAATCAAGCGGGATATCCCAGCGTCGCACCGTATGAACGACCGCTCGACAAACCGGATCTTCGGAACTTCCCTCGCGGACATCGCGCATAAAGTTGTCACCCCATGTGCGCAGAAGTTCTGCTTTTTCTTGGTCAGAAAGGGTGGAATCAAGGTCATCGACGATTTCATCTGCATAGCGAGCAAATCCATAAAGTGCATGAACATATGGGCGCTTACCGGGGGGGAGCAACAGGGTGGCTAGGTAATACGTCTTGCCATGTTTGGCGTTAAGTTCCCGACACACTTCATAAGATGCAATGAGATTCGGATCGGTGATGCCGGCCTGTTGGTATTCCTTGCGGTGCACCCTGCTGACGCGGGGTGCGGCTGTGCGGTGATGCAGATTGCCGGATGTCAACGTGTGGCCCTAGACCGGTAACTTGGATCCTTTCCGGTGATGCGCTCGGCGGCCAATCGCCCTGAGATCAACACCATGGGTACACCTACTCCAGGTTGGGTTCCCGAACCGGTGAAGACAATGTTTTCCCCCCACATGTTCCCGGGACGAAATGGACCCGTCTGGCCGAATGAATGGGCCGCGGCAAAAGGTGCGCCGCGTTCCATCCCGCGATCGGCCCAATCAAGCGGAGTGGTCACATTCTCCACTTCGATTGAGTCACCCAGACCAATGTATCCACGTTCCTCAAGAACTCGGACGCAGTCATCGCGGTATCTGGGTCCAATTTCCTTCCAATCAATAGGGGCATCGAGATTGGGAGTGGGGAAGAGGATGTAGTAGAGCTCTTTGCCTTCGGGGGCGAGACTGGGGTCTGAGTAACTGGGGTTCGTTACCAAAATGCTGGGGTCGGTCATCAGTTGCTTCTTGTCGATCAGTTCGGTAAAAACGTTTTTCCAGGATTTCCCAAAATGGATATTGTGATGCGCGATCTTCGAATATTTCTGAGTTGATCCGGCGAGAAGCAAAAAACAAGATGGGGAATAGGTGAGGCGCTTCACCGACCACGGTTCGGTACCCAGTAATTCGGTATAGGCCACGGGAAGATCAGGATTAAGCACAACGACATCGGCCGCGATGAAATCACCGTCGGTCGTGAGTACGCCCGTTGCTCGGCCGTTGCTGTGAACCACCTTCTCAACCGTTGTGTTGTACTTAAATTCCACACCGTTTTTTTCTGCCGCGGCTGCCATTGCCTTGGGCACAGCGTGCATGCCCCCGCGAGGGAAGAAAACTCCGGCGACGGAATCCATGTAGGCAATAACGGCGTAAATGGCGAGTGCATCGTAGGGAGAAAGGCCGGCATACATGGCCTGGAAGGAATAAATTCTCTCGGTGCGCGGGTCCTTGAGGTACTCCCGCACCTTGGGAGCTAACTTACGAAACCCGCCAATGGCAACAAGTTTGGCCAGATCAGGAGTGAGTAGGTCTAATGGAGAGTCAATATTTCGATCGATGAAATCTTTCATCTCATATTTATAGAGCTTGGAAACGAACTCAACGTACTTTTCGAACCCAGCCGCTTCCTCTGGTCCAATAACCTCGGTGATCTCTTGGGCCATTTCAGATACATCGCTGTGCACATTCAGAACGGAGCCATCGGGATAAAAAGCCCGATACAACGGTGCCACCGGATCCAAGGTCAACCAATCTTCCATGGTTTCGCCGAGGGAATCAAAGCAATCGGCAATCAGGTCGGGCATGGTGAGAACGGTGGGGCCAGTATCAGCGTGGTAGGTGCCGGTTGGCCCCTGCATTTCAATGCGCCCAGCACGACCACCGGGAATCGCTTCTCGTTCAATAACCGTGACTTTCCGGCCGGACCCGGCCAGTCGCATGGCGGCAGAGAGACCGGCCAACCCGGCGCCGACAACAACCACATGGTCAGTTGGCCCGGTGACGGTTCGCGGAGCTGGAAGGAGGCGATGGATGGCGTTGCGAATCGAGGACACGTTCACACTTTCCTGGTTGTTGCTGCATGTGCGAGTTCAGTCAACACTGCAGCGGCGTCGGGGTTGAGATCGGGATTACTCAGTGAATCTATTGCCCTATTGAGAAGTTCGCCAATTAAGTTCTCGGTATAGGCGAGAGCACCGGTATTTTCGATAATTTCCCGCAGAATGCTTACGTCATCAAGCTGGAGGTGCTGGTCGCCGAGTTTCTCTCGAATTTGTCGGGATTGCACCTTGTCTGCTCGCTCACAAGCGATGGCAATGAGAACGGTGCGCTTTCCTTCCCGCAGGTCATCGCCGGCCGGCTTGCCAGTCACTTCTGGGTCGCCAAAGACCCCAAGGACATCATCGCGTAATTGAAAGGCCTCACCCAATGGCAGGCCATAGCCGGTGTAGGAATCGAAAATGCTTTGTGGAGCTTGCGCTATGGCGGCTCCAATGTGTAATGGACGCTCAATCGTGTATTTGGCGCTCTTGTATCGCACCACTCGAAGTGCTCTCTCAATAGAGCCACCTCCGCGGGCCTGCTCAAGGAGGTCGAGGTATTGGCCGGCCATCAACTCGGTGCGCATCTCGTTGTACACCCTTTTGGCGCCAGACAAGCTTTTCTGGGGCAGTGCCGTGTTGAGCAGGAGTTCATCTGCCCATGAAAGACATAAGTCACCCAGCAAAATGGCGGCGCCTTCACCAAATTTGTCCGCGCCACCCGCCCATTGCTGCCCCCGGTGCATGGCGGCGAATTGTCGGTGCGCCGCGGGTAGACCTCGGCGGGTATCGGAGCCATCCATGACATCGTCGTGAATAAGGGCGCAACCCTGAAGGAATTCAAGGGAGCTGGCCGCTTGAACGGTGGATTCTTCGAAGTCAGGATCGCTCAACTGATCGACAGGTGCAGCGCCCCGCCAACCCCAATAACAAAATGCGGGACGCAATCTTTTCCCGCCGGAAAGCAGAGTTCTTACTGAATCAAGAAGTGGACTGACATCACAGCCCACCCCATTGAGGATTACCTCCTGCTGGGTGAGGAAAGAGTCCACCACCATTTGAACGCGTGAGCGCAGGTCCGCGGCATCAAGGGGACTGGAGGGCACTCCGTAAGCCTATTGCCTTGGGTTTATTGCCTTGGGCTTTATTGCGTTGGGTTCGTTGCGCTGGAGGGAACTACAAGCGGGAGTTAATACTGAAATAGTGGCTTAGACGCCAACAGGTCGTGCTCGGCCAATCAGATCAGCGGTAATTTCGGCGCCCATGCCAACAAGTGGCAGCCCGCCACCAGGGTGAGATGAACCACCAACAAGGAAGAGTCCCTCAATGGGTGACCGATTGGCTGGCCGGTTGAACGCAGCATTTACCCCGTTGCTCGAGGTACCGTAAATGGATCCACCGGGTGCTCGGGTTTCCCGCTCAAGGTCAGCGGGTGTGCGTATTTCTAGGAATTCAATGCGATCACGAATATCTGTTCCACGAGTTGCAAGAATGTTGAGTATGCGATTTCCGTATGACTCAGCGAGGCCGGGGGCATCCCAGTTGACACCATCTCGCCCCGATGAATCATGTCGGGGTGCGTTCACCAGAATGAACCACGCTTCACTGTCGGAGTTGGGTCGCATGAGTGGATCATCGGGTGAGCAAACGTAGATAGTTGGATCAGCAACTGGCTCCGGGTTGCGTCCAAAAATGGCATCAAATTCTGCATTGTAATTTTCGGGAAACCACACATTGTGATGTGCAATATCTGGAGTTCGGCCGCGAAGGCCCAGAAGGATGACAAATCCGGCTAGGGAAGGGTCGCCGGGGACCTTTGGCTTTTTAGTGGAGGATTGTGCGAGGAGTTTGTTGTACGTCAGTCTGGCATCCGAATTGGACACCACGATGTCTGCGGGCATTACTTCACCAGCACTGGTGCGAATTCCCGTGACGCGATTCCCTTCCGTGAGAATTTCACCGACTGAAGTATTAAGTTGAATATTTACTCCACGTTCCACACATCGCTTTTCGAGGGCATCAGCAAGTGTCCCTAGCCCTCCACCGATATGCCACACACCAAATAGTTGTTCAATATAGGGAACGGTGGCGAGAACTGCAGGAGCTTTTCGTGGATCCGAGCCGGTGTAGGTCGCATATCGATCAACGAGTGTGATCAGGCGCGGGTCGGTGAATGTCTTGGTAGCTAATTTTCGTAGAGTCGTAAAGGGCGCAATGGTGGCAATATCCTTTGGATTCGCTAATGGCAGGAGTGATGCGAATCCATTGAGCGGGGATTGTAAAAATGGTTGTCGAGTGATTCGCCACATTTCCCCAGCGCGTTCCATGAATTCCCGCCATTGGTCGCCGGCTTGTTCTCCCATGCACGTAGCAATGGCATTGGCACACTGAGCCGGATCCGCACCCGGAAGTAGTAATTCAGATCCATCGGGAAAGTGATAGCGAAAGGCTGGTTCAACGGGCTGGAGATCAACGCTCTCCTCCAAACTCTTTCCCGTCTTGAGAAAGAGATCCCGATAGACAGCGGGGAGTGTGAACAAGCTAGGTCCGGTATCGAATGCATATCCGGCCCGCCGGTAGGTATGAAGTTTCCCGCCCACTCGATCTGCCTGTTCCACGATTGTGACCGAGTGGCCTTTAACTGATAACCGGGCCGCTGCGGCCAAACCACCGACGCCTGCCCCAATGACAATCACGTTGCTCACAGGACTCGACCCTTCCAGGTGTTCTTTCCTCGCAGGTGGCGTGACCAACTGAGTGCGGTGAGCCCAATGAAGGTGGCTATGGAAACCGGGTGGGCGAGTGAGTCAGGGAGAACTGGATTAGCTGTTCGTTGTGCCACGAGTGCCCTGCTGAGCACGCCCGCCGAATAACCAATAGTGCCAATTGCCCGGGTCGATTTTTTAGGTGATGCGACCATGCCCGCGGCTGGGGCAATATAAGTGGCGGCGAGAAGCGCACCCACTGCAATAGAACCCGCGGGGGAGCCAAATGCGCTCCAGAGGGACTTGGTGTACCCGGTTATTACATCCTGTGTCGATTGGTACATGCGGCATTCGGCAAGATGCGCACCATTTACCGTGGTGCAGCGCGCACCGGATTTTTTCAGTGATCGCATGAGTGCTATGTCTTCGAGGACAATGTCCCGGACAGACGCATGTCCGCCCGCTTGCTGGTAGGCCTTCGTGTCCAGCACTAGCAACTGGCCATTCGCGGCAGACAAACTTGGACGAAGGGATCTTTCAGCAATTCCCACTGGGAGCGTGGCGACCCATGACCACACCACCAGGGGCTGCACTAAGCGCTCCAAGAGCCCAACAGCATGCTGTTTCGGGTAGGGGGCAACCAGTGCCAGACTTTCACTGCGAAGTAGTTCGACACATGCAGCAACGGCGTGGGGTGCAAGTTCAACATCTGCATCGACAAAAACCAGAACTGATCCTCGGGCAATCTGAGATAGCCGGTGACAGGCAAATTGTTTCCCCATCCAGTCAGATGGAACCTGTTCATCACTTCGAATCAGCTGAATTCGCGAGTCGTGGAGAGCGAGCTGATTAACGATCTCGGCAGTCCGGTCATGGGAATCATCGTCGAGCACAATTACTTCAAAGTCCTTTAAACCTTGCTGGGCGCACGCGGTCAGGACTGCTTGGGCAATGGTTGATTCTTCATTGCGGGCAGGAATCAAAATGCTGATGGGTTCGGAAATTTCAATCCCTGAAAACATTGGGTCGCGGAGAACTTTGAGGTTGTAGGCAGTATGTGCGGCTAGTGCCACTGCCAGTAGTGAACCTGCTTGCACCATTACCACTGAGGCTGACTCCAAATTCGCCACATCCAGGGAATCATTACTAGACCCATGCAGACGCCACCCCAGATAGCCACCGCCGGTGTACCCAAAAAGACCGCGGCCGCAAGAATGTTAGAAAAGTAGATCCAAATAAGCATGGTGTTAGGAACATGATCCTTGGCGACTTTGCGCGGCAATAAATTAAGGGCGTACATCAAGCCAATTGAGCCAAGGAGCCATCCAAGAAAATTCTGTAACGGAATATCTGGGATTCCTGGCAACACCCAACCAATATTTTGCCAAGTCCAGTAACCCTCGCCCACCATCATCGGGTCGAGGAATAAGTCCCAGGACGCGAGTAACCATCCACCAATAAAGGCGGTAGCCATGGGTGCGCTTACCAAGCGCTGGACTGCGAGTAGCACCGGATAAGCCATCATGGACCACGCGAGCGGGATGATTATGGGCACGGGGCCAAGCGATGGACCAATTGTTCCGCTATAGGTGTAGGGACCAAAGGGAAATGATGTTGCGGTGCCGAGGGCCTCAATGCACCATCCGTAGACAAGGGTGATGGAGAAGAAACTCAGGGTCCAGGAGAGCCCGCGACGAAAGTAAGCGTGTGTGACGCTGGTGAGAAAAAAGGTGACGACCGTGAGAATCGTAAAAAAGGCGCGGACATCGCCCTGCACCAGAATCCAAATAATTTGACCGAGAATCGTGATTCCAGCGAAGACCCACGGGACATAGTTGGACCACCGTGGGGCCCCCTTGCCGCGATCGGAGTGGGGTCCGCCATAAAAACGGACGCTCATATTGGCAAGCATAGGCAAGTCTCTCGCCATAGGGTGAGTCCCATGAGTGAAAAAGTTATGGCAGAAATACTTCCGACCGATTCCAAATACAAGCGGGCGGGGAAAATCACTATCAATGCCCCGGCGGCCGAGATATTTGAGCTGGTGGCCAACCCAAGGAATCATGCCCTCTTTGATGGATCCGGCACGCTGAGAGGAAATGTCCGCGGCCCTGAACGCCTTGAACTTGGTTCCAAGTTCGGCATGGATATGCATATATTTGCTAACTACCGAATCAAGAACACTGTCGTTGAGTTTGAGGAGGGACAAACAATCGCTTGGTGTCACCCGGGCCACCATCGGTGGCGCTATGAATTAGAGGCAGTGGATCCCCACACAACGGTCGTGGTGGAGACATTCGACGGTTCAACGGCTCGTATTCCCGCAGCACTGAAACTAATGAATGCTTATGACAATAATCAAAAAGCAATACTCAAGACTTTGGTTCGGTTAAAGGAAGTAGCGGAAAACCCGCCCGCACCTGAGTAATTTGGACCCGAAGGAATTGTGCCCACTACGCATGAAGGATTCACATGCCCATTGCAGATTTTGCTCGCTATCCGCTGACCTTCGGTCCCAGCCCAGTTCACTCACTGCCACGCCTCACCGAGTACCTGGGGGGCGCAACAATTTGGGCGAAACGCGAAGACGTCAACAGTGGGCTTGCCTACGGTGGAAACAAGACTCGCAAACTCGAGTACATCATCCCTGATGCGATTGCCCAGGGTGCGGACACTCTCGTATCCATTGGCGGGTATCAGTCCAATCACACGCGGCAGGTTGCTGCCGTCGCAGCAAAGATCGGGATGAAAGCCGTACTAGTGCAAGAGAAGTGGGTTGATTGGCCCGACAGTGTCAATGATCGGGTTGGAAACATTCTGCTCTCGCGAATCATGGGTGCTGAAGTCAGACTGGACCCTGCAGGTTTCGATATTGGTATTCGCGACAGTTGGAATCGTGCGCTTGATGATGTTCGGGCCCGCGGAGGTAAGCCCTATGGAATTCCTGCCGGAGCATCAGAACATAAATTCGGTGGACTTGGTTTTGCCAATTGGGCCGACGAAGTACAAGAGCAAGAAAAGGAACTTGGAATTTTCTTCGACACGATCATTGTGTGCACGGTGACAGGTAGCACGCAGGCTGGAATGATTGCGGGGTTTGCGGGACAGGATCGTCCGCGAAGGGTGATCGGCATCGATGCCTCAGCAACATTGGATAAGGCTCGGGAGCAGGTAGCCCGTATCGCCCGAAATACGGCAGCACTTATTGGCCTCAATCGGGAATTGCGCGAAGATGAAATCACGGTGCTGGAGGGTTGGGCGGGGGATCTCTATGGGATTCCGGTGCAATCAACCCTTGATGCCATTCGACTCAGCGGGAGCCTTGAGGGCATGATCATTGACCCTGTTTATGAAGGCAAGTCAATGGCAGGGCTCATCGATTTAGTGCGCAACGGAGTAATTCCGAAGGAATCGAATGTGCTGTATGCGCACCTTGGCGGTCAGCCCGCTCTCAATGCATACAGTGCACTGTTCACGAATTGAGTAAACGTGGTTTAACCAGGCAGTGATGCGCAGCAGTTCGTCCAAGGTGGCCGACCGGTGCAACGCTGCCTGTGGTTTCTACAACCCGCTCAAGAGCCGGAGTTGGTCAACGTCCACCCGCTCTGACCTGAACAGTCTTACCCTTAAGTCATGGCTCACTATGTCCTCCACGGACCGGATTACATCGCCGACCCCTATCCGACGTACCGCGCCATGGCCGAGCAATCACCTGTCTGGTTGCAACCGGAGACCGGCCACGTGTATATCTCTCGGTACGCCGACGTGAAGTCCGTGCTCTTGGACGCTGCAAACTTCAGCAACAATCGTGTGCAGGATCGACTGAGCCGGGTTCCTGACGACATTCCGGCTCAGTGCTTGGCAGCCATTCTCCATGACCGACTCGTCATGACAGACGGTCCTCGACACCGCATGCTGCGGGTGAAGATGCGTGATGCTTTCACTGCGGCTCGGGTGCGCACGTACGCGCCGATGATCCAAGAAGTCATCGGAGACCACCTGGACGGCATCGACTGGTCCAAGCCGGTGGACTTCCTCAAGGATATCGCCCTACCGATTCCATCGAAGATCATTCTGCTGGTGCTCGGCTTTCCCCCCGCCGATGTCACTCAACTTCGTCAGTGGACGAGCGACTTCTACAGCTGGCTAGCTTCGAGCCCTGATTCCATTGAGGTACGCACGAAGCGTGCGATGGATGCTACGAAACACATGCGCGACTACGTTGCTCATCAACTGCGCAATCCGCCCGCTGATTCCGAGGACTCGCTCTTGGGTCAGTTGCTTCAGGATGAATCGGCCGGAGTCCTTACCGATGATGAAGTTGTGGCGAACCTCATCGGTATCGTCAACGCGGCGCATGAAACGACCACGAGCCTGATGGCAAACTCGATGATCCTGCTCCTGCAGCATCCCGATCAACTCCGACTTATGTTGTCAGATCCCTCACTGATCCCGGGCGCCGTCGCTGAGGTCGGGCGTCTGGAGAGTCCCTCGCAAGTCATCAGCCGCGTGGCCGCGCGCGACCTCGACCTGCAGGGCGTAAGCCTCCGAGCGGGCCAGTTGGTTGCGATCAACCTGGCCCAGGCGAACCGCGATCCCGACGTTTATCCCGATCCTGACCGCATGGACATCACTCGCGGTGGCCCTGCCCCCCTGACTTTCGGCCATGGCGAGCATTTCTGCGCCGGTACCGCGTTGGCGCGATTGGAGACGGAGGAACTCATCTCCATGCTGCTGCCTCGCCTTCCCGGGGCGAGGATCCTCAACGAGCCCATCGATTGGCGCCCGACACCGGCATTCCGGTGTCCGCGCGAACTGCTGATTCAATTCAGCGCGCCATGAGGGCTCTAAACACTCACCTCGGCAGCTTCGCCCGCTGTGATGCGCAGTAGTTCGTCGTAGCTGGTGGGGAATACATAATGCGGGTGACCGCCGGCTGCCCAGACTTCGTCGTATTGGCTGAGTGAAATATCAATGATGGTGGGCAGCGGCTCAGGGTGACCGACCGGTGCAACTCCGCCAATGGCAAATCCGGTGGCTTGACGAACATCTTCAGCGGTTGCTTTCGTGACTTCCGCGACAGCAAGAATCGCGGCAATAGTGTTGGTATTAACTCGATGTTTGCCCGATGCAATCACCAGAACAGGTTTGCCATCGGCAAGAAAAATAAGTGAACTGGCAATTTGTCCCACTTGGATCCCCAGCGCTGAGGCAGCCTCTTGGGCGGTGCGAGCGCTGTCATCGAGTCGACGAACTTCCCCTCGGGCTCCCAGGAGTTTGAGGGTATTGCGGACGTGGATCACAGATTGCTGTTCGGTGGTTTCGCTCATGCGGGGAAGTCTAATCAGGGGAGTCTGATCTAGTTCCCCTTCACAAATGAACTCAATTTCCTCATAAATTAGGTGTCTTTTGTGGATATCTGGTGGGCCGGGTTGACGGATGTCAGTGGCCCGGTCTATCTTTGACTTGTTCGAACATCTGTTCGAAGGTGGGTGTCAGAGCCTGCTGAAACACAGGTGTTCGAACTGCCTCCCGGTCCTGGATTCGCGGCTAGGTGCGGGTCAGGTCAGTAGAGCAGCGCAAGCTGCCACATGATCACAGTCACCGGGGTCGTCTCGACCCCGACCCCGGTGACTGTCTCTAGGTGAACGGTAAGTAAGTCAGTGAACAGTAAGCCAATGAATTAAGGAATGGGTCGAAAACAACTACAGCTCGGGTCGAGAAATAGATAGATGTTGTGACAGGTATTAGCCGGTCACCTCGACTCGAAGGGATAGACATCATGGTGGGGAAATTCACCCAACGTCCAGCGGTTGAACTTTTGTATTCAGCCAAAGAAAGTTTGCGCGAAGCAGGGCAATCACTTCTTCCCCAAGATCGCTATGCCGCTGCACATCTCGCCGCACTGCGAACAGCCGCCGCGGTACTTGCCGATCGAGCCCAGGTTGCTACCAGCCCGCGTCGTCACCGAATTCGCAGTGTGTGGGAAGTTCTCCCGCAGATTGCTCCTGAGTTTGCGGAGTGGGCGGATTTTTTTGCGGCAGGTGCTCGCAAGCGGGCGTCTGCCGAAGCGGGAATACCGTGTGTGACCGCACGCGAGGCTGATGATCTCATCCGTGATGCTGACCGCTTTCTTCTGCAAGTTGCCGAGACATTGAACCTGTTGGAGCAATCGAGTATTCCGTTAGGCAACGCACGACTACAGCGCGTGGGCTGAATTCTCACCTTTGGGGTGGATTTTATGGTGGATTCATTTGCGCATTTACAGGTTGCCTCTGGTTATTCCTTGCAATATGGCACCACGCAACCTGATCTACTCGTGCAGCGTGCTGCGGAATTGGGTCAGAATATTGCTGGTTTGACCGACCGCAATGGACTCTACGGGGCGGTGCAGTGGGCACAAGCGTGCATGAAAGTGGGAGTGGCACCAGTTCTGGGTGTGGATCTCGCTGTTGAGCGCACCGAACAGAGGGTTACCTCCGGTGCCGGTATCCGGCGCACCCCTGCGCACGGCGGCGTGTGGGTAGACGAAACTCAGCCACGGGTCACACTTCTCGCGGTGAACGCACTTGGCTGGGCTTCACTCTGCAGGCTTGTTTCCGCAGCACACGCTTCAGCACATAAATCACCGCTACTTTCTTGGGCGGCGCTTTCCCAACACCACACTGGAATCGTGGTGCTTCTCGGCGCCGAATCTGAAGTAGGACAGGTGCTCAGTGCAGGGAAGGTTCACCGAGCCGCTGCACTCCTTCGGCCGTGGCGCGCAATCTTTGATCGTTACCTAGGGGTTTCAATTACCTCGCACCGAGAAGGTCGCGGACATAAATACTCCACCACGAATGCGGCACAACTACTGTCATGGGCACGCAGCGAAAAATTACCGGCCATTTTGACCAATGCGGTTCGCCACCTCACTCCAGACCAAGCTCGCGTTGCCGATCTTTTAGATGCTGCACGACAAATCATTTCCCTCGACTCACGTTATCTCGCTCGCAATAGTGGCGAAGGGTATCTCAAAAGTGGTGCTGAGATGCAGCAGATTGCCACCGAGATCTGTCAGCACATGGGTGAGCGCGACCCAAGCAAACTTCTGCGCGATACCAGACATTTAGCCGAGTACTGCGCACTTGATCCTGAAGCCGACCTGGGATTGGGGTCAGTCTTTGTCCCCGAACTCGATGTTCTTCTCGGGCGTCCAGTTGCTGAACCAGAGCGAGAAGCGAATTCACTGTTATTACAAAGATGCGAAACAGAACTGCCGGTGCGCTATACCCGAACCGACGATCGCGCGGTCGCTAAATATCGACTTGAACAGGAAATGCGCACCATTACCCATCTCGGCTTTTCCGGTTATTTCCTGACCGTGGCCCATGTCGTCGACATGATCAAAGAGCGCGGTGTTCGGGTTGCCGCACGGGGTTCAGGTGCCGGCAGTTTGGTCAATTACCTATTAGGTATTTCCGGGGTGGATCCCATTGCACAAAACCTGCTCATGGAACGTTTCCTTACCCCGCTGCGACGGGTTCTTCCGGATATTGACATCGATGTTGAATCCGATCGCAGACTTGACGTATATCAGTGGATCTTTGACAAATTTGGTAGTGATCGAATTGCAACGGTTTCCATGATGGAGACATATCGAGCACGTTCTGCTATCAGAGATGTGGGCATGGCATTCAGCATGCCCAGCTCAGACATCGATGCATTTGCCAAAGCATTTCCCCACATTCGGGCGCGCAACGTGAAGTCTGCCCTTGAAGATCTTCCGGAACTCCGAAACTCATCTTTTGGCCGATTGGCGGCTCAAGGCGAACTCGACAACTTCCTGAGTTTGGTCGAGGCTCTTGACGGGTTGCCGCGTCACGTTGCCATGCATCCGTGTGGCGTGGTGCTATCAGATCTCACCTTGTTGGATCGAACCCCCGTGCAAAATGGCGCTGCCGGGTTCCCCATGTCGCACTTTGATAAACACGATGTAGAACACATGGGTCTACTCAAACTTGATGTCCTCGGTGTGCGCATGCAATCTGCCATGGCGCACGCACTCAATGAAGCAGAGCGGGTCACGGGGGAGCGGCCGATCATTGACGGAACAACCCTTGACGACCCTGAGACATTTGCGCTCATTCAATCAACGCGAACACTAGGTTGTTTTCAAATTGAATCGCCGGGTCAGCGGGAGTTGGTGGGTAAATTTGCCCCAGAAACATTCAATGATTTGATCATCGATATCTCCCTCTTCCGCCCAGGTCCGGTGAAGTCCGACATGATCAATCCATTTCTTCGCGCCCGGCAGGGGTGGAATAAAACAGAGTACCCACACCCGGATCTGCAGCCAGCACTTGAAGAAACCTATGGCGTTGTTGTGTATCACGAACAGGTTCTTCGTACCTTTAGTGTGTTCACCGGCTGCTCATTAGCCGAGGCAGACGAATACCGCCGCTCCATGGGTTCACCAGAAGGGCAAAGTGAAGTCCGCACGTGGTTCTATCCCGCTGCGCTGAAACGGGGTTATCAAATTGAACAGGTTGATCGCGTGTGGGAGATTCTTCGCGCCTTTGCATCCTTTGGTTTCTGCAAGGCGCATGCCGCAGCATTTGCTTTGCCCACCTATCAATCTGCTTGGTTAAAGACACATCACCCGGCTGCCTTCTATTGCGGATTACTCACCCACGATCCAGGCATGTATCCCAAACGGTTAATCCTTGACGATGCCCGCAACTTCGGAGTGCCAATTCTCGGATTAGATGTTAATCACTCTGCAGATACATATCGACTCGAAGAAGTAGAAGACTCTTCATCTTCGTGGGGTATTCGAATTCCTTTCACCGATGTAAAGGAAATCTCACAGGAAGAAATTAATCGACTCATTCACGGTCAGCCGTATTCATCTCTCTCTGACCTGTGGCAACGAGCTCGTCCAGCCACCCCGGTGGTGGAAAACCTTGTGGTTGCTGGAGGGTTTGACTCCCTTTACGGATTCAATAAGCATGGATTCAATAAGCATGGATTGAATCAGCACGCGTCAGGGAGTCGCATTACTCGCCGCGATCTACTTCTCCAGATTGCAGACCTAGCTCGCGGTAAATCTGTCGCAACATCACAGCTGTCCTTTGATATTGCCCAGTTGGGTTCTGCGGAATTCCCTTCGTCCACTCAGTTAGCGGGGGCTAGTGCTGGACTACCCGAGATGAACGCGGCCGAGCGTGTCCGCGCTGAGCTTGAAGTTCTTGGCCTCGATGTCAGCGGCCACATCATGGATTTTTATACCGATTGCCTCACGGCACTGAATGTTGTTAAGTCGCGTGACCTGCTGCGCTGCCGATCAAAAGAAACAATATTTATTGCAGGGGTGAAAGTAGCCACTCAAATGCCACCCGTCCGAAGCGGCAAACGCGTTGTCTTCCTCACCCTTGACGATTCCACCGGACCACTCGATGCCACCTTTTTCGAAGATGCCCAAGGTCCATTTGCTCATGATCTTTTTAATTCCTGGATTCTCTTGGTGCGTGGAGTTACCCGCCGAACCGGACCACGAGGTATCTCATTGCGGGCCACCGGCTGCTGGGATCTGGGGGTCATTCGAAAACTCTGGATCGATGGTGGGCTTTCAGCAGCCAACGCGCATGTCCTCGCTCACCCAATCCCAGATACCGATACCACTGGCAAGCGGGTGGCCTTGGTACATGCCAGTGGATTTCGACAGTCGCCATATTCAAATATTTCGACCCCGAACCCTCCCGCCAAACTTTGGCACCGGTCTCCAGGAACGCCAGGTTGGTAACGAATTTGGTTCATGTACGGGCATAATCAATTTATCAACGAGGAGTAGTGAGTGAGTCGAAGTCAGGTGCGGCGTCCCAGCGGGAAAGTTGGATTTGGATCCAATGACACCGGCTGCAATATTTTGCATGTTGACATGGATGCTTTCTATGCGTCGGTGGAACTGCGAGATTACCCGGAACTTCAGGGGAAGCCAGTCATCATCGCGGCACAGGGCAATCGAGGAGTGGTATTAACCGCAACCTATGAAGCCCGTGAACTCGGTGTGCATTCGGCCATGCCACTCTCACGTGCACGGCGAATTGCACCGGAGGTCATCATTCTTACTCCTCATCATGACAAGTACGCAACAGTAAGCCGGAATGTCATGGCTCTTTTTGAATCCATCACCCCACTTGTTGAACCCATTAGTCTTGACGAAGCATTCCTCGATGTATCCGGGGCTCTCCGCCGGCTCTCAAACCCGGTCAGAATTGCAGAGTTAATCCGTGCTCGAGTATTTGATGAGCAGGGCGTTACCTGTTCCGTTGGTATTGCATCCACGAAATTTGTGGCGAAACTTGCATCCACTCGGGCAAAGCCAGATGGGCTGCTCCTGGTCCCGACTGATTCGGTCATTGATTTTCTCCATCCATTGCCCATCGGGTCTTTGTGGGGAGTGGGAGAGAAAACTGAGGAGCAACTCATTCGCTTGGGGCTGCACACTGTCGGCGATATTGCGAATACTCCGGTTACCACTCTCACTCGAGCACTGGGTGCTTCGGGAGGTGCGCTACATGAACTGTCGTGGGGTAGAGATCCGCGCACGGTCAATCCACATGAACCTGAAAAGAGTGTGAGCAATGAGAACACCTTTGCGTACGACATCGACGATCCGGAATTAATTCGAGCTGAGATCACCCATCTTGCTGACAAAGTGGCAGGGCGGCTGCGTTCCGCCGGCTATCAAGGTAAAACAATTACCTTGAAACTTCGATTTGCAGATTTCACCACAATTACCCGATCCAAAACTGGTGCCTACACCGATCTCGCACATGACATTTACACAACTTCATGGAATTTGTATCAAGCTCTAGGGTTACAGCGGGTCCGAATCCGACTGGTTGGAGTAAAAGTTGATGGACTTGTACCTGCGGCCGATGCCCCAGAGCAACTACTCATGGGTGCGCCAGAACACGGCCGTCGAGACGCTGAACTCGCAATTGACAAGTTGCGCTCCAAGTACGGACCAAGTGCGGTCAAGCCGGGCCGAACGGTCACGGGAGTCGATTCGGCCGAAGCAGGGGAATGAATATGTCCGAAATTCTGGAAAATGACCCCCAACTGGCCATTATTACCAAGAATTTAGGGGCAACGGTTTGCCTCGAGGGATATTCGTCATATCCTTGGGGTAGTCCGGTGGGGTCACCCACCATCTCGCCGAAAGGGGGCTCAGATGCCACTCTCTGAGCACGAGCAAAAACTGCTAGAGCAAATGGAACAAGCCCTCTACGCAGACGACCCCAAATTCGCCACCAATATTCGAACCGCTGGCGGCAGCGCTAGCCGGGGTCGTGCGGCACTCGGCGTACTCGCAGTGCTCGCAGGACTCGGTCTTCTTCTTGCTGGCGTAGCTTTTACTCCGGCACTGGGCGTTGCGGGATTCACCGTCATGTTAATCGGCGCCGTAATCACTTACACCGCGTTCACTACTCGGACGGTCATTGCAGACTCAAGTACAGATGGCAGTGATACCGAAACCCCTATTACCAAAATGCCCAAGCCGCCAAAGTCTGGTGGGTTCATGGATCGCATGGAAGATCGGTGGCGTAAACGCACCGAAGGCGAACAGTAGATATATCTTCAGTGGCTGACCAATCTGGGGAAACAACCCCCGTTATCCCTGCGCAGTTAGGTCGATTTTTCGAAGACTTTGAGGTGGGCACCACCTATCAGCATCCATTCGGCCGAACCATCAGTGAAGCTGATTCCACGTGGTTTACCTTGCTGACGTGCAATACCAATCAAAACCATTTCAATGCGCATTTGGCTGAAAGCAACCCAATTACCCAAGGCCGAATAATTGTCAACTCAGGGCTGACGGTCGCGTTGGTTCTTGGCTTATCTGTAATTGACATGAGTCAAAATGCCGTTGCCAATCTTGGCTGGACCGATATCAAGCTCACTCATCCGGTGTATATCGGAGACACAATTTATGCGGAGAGCATTTGCTTGGAGAAACGCGAAAGCGGATCCCGCCCTGAAATGGGAATCATTCGTATGAAAACTCGCGGACTCAATCAAGAAGGCGATGAAATTGTTTCATGGTTCCGCTCGGTCATGGTGCCGAAGCGAACAAGTGGGATTGGCCAGAATTATTTTCCTGAAGCTAAAACTGGTCCGCTCACTGCACAGTAATCAGACTCCGCGGCGGCGGTTCGTTACAAGTATTGGGTGGGGTTTCACCGGCAAATCGGCCTGCGAGCCACGCGGTAACGCTGGGTCCGGCCACCTGAGCCGCCTTGAGGTGGTCCACACCCCCTAACCACAATGCATTTATCGTCGATCCGGAGGCACACCAGGACTCCTGTAAGTCCGCATTAGGTCCGGCTAGCACGACTTGATCAGCTGTTCCTTGAACCAACATAAGCGGTAAATTTGCGGGGAACGGTGGTGGAGTTTGATCAGCTAATGCCAGTGCCCAGATTGGATCGTTCGCCGGATTCTCCACAAAAAAACTTTCATTGAATAACTCCTGCCGGATCTGTCCCTCCACCGCGGCGTCGGCTATACATTCTTGGGCCATCCGTTGGTAATTATTCTGCGCAGCCTTTGTTAATAGAGAATCGACCGGGAGATTGGGATACCCGGCCGGCCACGAGCGCATTACTTCGGGTCCAATCACCCAGCCAACCACTGAATTCCACTGGTGATCAATGATCGATGTCAATTCTGCTGCGGGAGCTGAGGCTGCTACGCCTACAAGATTTAATTCAGGAGCAAATTGCTTACTCAGGTGTCCAGTCCACAAAGCGGTGTGACCACCCTGTGAATGTCCGAAAACCGCAAAGTTGTTCCCCGTTTCGGACCCCGGAATCGCCTGCAATGCTCGGATACTGTTCACCGTGTCCCGAACCTCCTGTTCCTTGAGCAGATACTGCTCCAGTCCCGGAGTGCCGAGTCCCAGGTAGTCCGGTGCAGCCACGGCCCACCCTCGGGTGATCGCAGTAGGAATGAACTCGGACAGTTGCGAGAGCGGTTCAGCTGAGCGTGAGGGTGCACAGGAATAGCCCTGTCCCGTTGTTCCGTGCGCCCACACCACCATGGGTCGGGGAGTAGTCGCATTCTGAACCGGCACAAAAGCCATGCCG
This sequence comes from uncultured bacterium, assembly GCA_903896585.1. Lineage (GTDB taxonomy): Bacteria > Actinomycetota > Actinomycetes > S36-B12 > S36-B12 > UBA4592. The sequence continues at coordinate 16,734 of CAITYI010000221.1, read as the reverse complement.
CTGGCCACCGCAGCATTGCCTTGACCATCCTCGGTCACATAAAGCATGCGATATGAATGCGCTCCCGCTACTTCAGTACCTAACGCCTCGAGCCGGAGTAAAGTTCCTGGTGTTGTTTCGAAAAGCTCTGGAGGCGTGTAAAACGCTGTAAGTGCTGATTGCTCCGAGTCGGTTTTCAACGCATTACTAGAGATGATGGCGATGCATACCATTGCAGTCGCAGCGAGGATTGCCACCAGAATAATGGTCGACATTCTCAGGACGGCCATGTCAGGATCCTAGCGCCTAGAGCATGATGTCCTCATGGAAGAAGAGATAGAGATTGACGGCTCCTTGTTCTTGAGTGCGGGATCTCTCTACCCGGTTGTTTCAGGCACGGTGAACGCCGTGGAAGGGGCTCTGGGGTTGGCGCGTTATTCCACCGAGACATGCGTTCAACTTGCCTCTCAAGTATCCAAGAGTGCACTAAATGCATTTCTAGATGCCGTTGTACCAATTACCGTCAATGCGGTTGTCTCTCGCGTGAATATTACTGAAATTGTTATTCAACATGTAGACATAAATGCAATAGTTGCCCGGGCCAATATTGAACCAATACTTGATCGAATTCCAATGGCGGAGATCGCCGATTATGTGATTGAAGAGATTGACCTTCCAGCTCTAGTCCGCGAAAGTACCGGAGGCGTAGCCGATAACATCTTGGGCCTTTTACGATTTCAGGCGATAGAAACGGACAACTTCATATCTAGTGTTGTTGATAAAGTCTTATTTCGAAATAAGACACAAGATTTGGAGGTCAGTACCAAGGTTGATCAATCATGACAAGTTTTAAGCAGTTCCGTGCTAACTTCAAAAGTGGCGAAGTTGCTCATTTCAATGTGATCCCTAACCGCGCTCGCCCCTTTCAGGGGAAGACGGTTGGATTTACCTCACGATTCATCTCGGTACTTATTGACATGGCTCTCATTGCTGTATTACTAGCTGGTGCATATGGAATTTGGGTGGCATTGCGCTATGTCTTGGGTGTCTTTTATGACATTCCCCAGCTGAGTGGCATTCCGTTGCTGGCTGTCGGGTATTTCCTGATGTGGGCTTATTGGACGTGGAGTTGGGCTACGGGTGGGAAGTCTCTGGGAAATGTCTTGATGGGCTTGAGAGTTCAAGCTAATTCGGGTCAGCCCCTTCGCCTTGGCAGATCAGCCGCCCGCTCTCTGCTCTCGGTTATATTCCCCATTGGTTTGGCTTGGGCAATCGTTAATAGAAAAAACCATTCCGTGCAGGATGTAATACTGCGAACGCAGGTAGTTTTTGATTGGACTCCACTGGTGTCCGTCGAAGACCAGGACACCAATGCGTAAGCACAATAATGGTTTCAACTAAGGTAAACTAAACCGTCAATTTATATCCCTGAAAACCGTAATCTCAATAAATTGAGGGCATCAACTTTCAAAGCAGCGACTAGGTGTAATTTTCGTGCTTTAGCAAAAGCGATGCTAAGCGGTGCGGTGACTCCCTGGTTATGCGAGTCGAGTCTGATAATTCAATCAAGGGAACTGACGTGTAAACAGTTAGTAGTAATTGCTGTCAGTGTGAAAAAAGATGTTTAGTGAAATAAGTAAACTGATGAAATTTGGAAGATGGATCAATCTGACGATATTAGATACAAGCGGTGTGTCGCACGTGTGCATGCAACAAATATGTCCGATCCTCTTATTCCTTGAGTACGGATTTTTTCCGGGTCGCACACAAACACGACATCAAATTCAAGTCCTTTTGTTTCCTTTGCGCTCAGGACAGCGATTCTTGAGTCGAGCGCTGTGTCTCCAAACCCAAAATCGAGTTTGGATGGACTTCTAAACATCGTTTTTAACTCAGCAAATTCGAGATCCGGAAGAATTACGCACGCACGCCCATCAAGATTCGCCACCTGGTCAAGGATGTATGCGACCCATTCACTGGGAGCAAGGTCAATTGATGTTGTGGGTTGCCCATGCCGAATTGAGACAAGATCTGGGGCGGTACCGCCTGCGGCAATTAGTTGGGAAACTGCTGTTTCTACAGTTTCAGTGGTTATCCGATAGGTAACTGTCAGTGTGTGGATTACGACTTTGTCTGAAGCCCATTCGAGAGCTACATCCCAACTTCGAGCGCTAGCTGGGTGTGAACTTTGTTGTAAATCACCAACAATGGTCAGGGACTTCCGAACTGCCCTACGAGCGACTGACCTCCAGGCCATTTGACTTAATTCCTGTGCTTCATCAACAACAATATGTCCATATACCCATTCGCGGTCAAGATACGCTTTCTCGGCAACTGTTGACGCGTTTCCACCGGACTCCCGATGCCCGCGGTGCATGTCACCAATATTCAGTTCTCGGTACTCGCTATTTTCATAAGTACGCGCCTTTGGTCTAACCCATTCACCTAGTCGATCCGCGCATTCATCCAATAAGGGAATGTCATCGATAGTCCAATGCCACGGAGTGAGACCGGTCTGTTTTTCGCGCTGAAGAAGTGCGATTTCGAGGTTGGAGAGAATCCCTTGTGCACAAAAACTGAGGAAGCGTGCGTCAGTGTAAAGTCTTGTGAGCACTTTCTCGGCAGTAGTGGGCATCCACATTAGGTTGAGAACTCGCCGCACGTGCCGGTCATCAATAAAGTCCGCGGTGAGATCAGCGCGAGTTTCCTGATCCGGCTGCTCGTCACCACGATCGTGTGCCAGATTTCGAGCCATGTGATCGAGCAGCCTCTTGAGAAATATCTCTCGGTTCGAGTGATAGGAGGAGCGTTTGTTGATTGATTTAGAGGCTTCGCGAATTTGTGATCGAGTGAGGCGTAAATAAATCCCCGATTCAGTTTCTATTGTTACATCTTGGTCGGGAATGTCAGTCCAATTGTTTACCGCACGTTCAATAACCTGAGCCATGTTTTCTTTGCCCTTGATGGCTGCGACCGGAGTAATGTCCTCCAAAGTCGCACTGACTCCCGGAAAAAGTTGACCCGGCGTGAGTAGGACAATGTCGGTTTCGCCAAGACTGGGGAGCACTTGGTCGATGTATCGCAAGAATGCCGCACTTGGGCCAATAATGAGAATTGCATCTTTGGCGAGGCGCTCTCGATATGTGTAGAGAAGCCATGCAGCACGATGCAGGGCAACTACCGTCTTACCTGTTCCCGGACCGCCTTGAACAACGGTGACTTGATTAAGTGGGCTCCGAATGATTGCATCCTGGTCAGCGGCAATGGTGGCCAAAATATCTGCCATTCGACCACCGCGTGGTGCGGTGACCGAGTCCTGAGCTGCTTGATAACTTCCCTCTCCGGGTTCCCTTAGCCATTCATCGTCGACATGGGTGACCGTATTGCGCTGGTCAATCAATTTCGTGGAAATTCGCCGCCTCAAAGTGGTGTTCATTCGCTCCGCAGTTGTTGCTTGGTAAAAAGGAGCGGCGTTGGGTGCGCGCCAATCGATGAGAGCCATTTCACCGTCTGGGGTGCGTAGCCCGATGCGACCGATCCGATGAATCGAGTTATCGTCACCATCAATACGACCGAAGTACAAGCGACTTTCAGCTGCCTCGGCTGATCGAATTTGTGATCGCAAATTATCCGCATGGGCCTCACGCTCAAGATCATCTTGCCCCGTTCCGGTGGAGGGAGCAGACTGGATTGTGTTGAGCCGTCCGGAAAGGTACCTTTGCAAGGCATGAAGGAGCAGATATGCGTCGTCGGTGAACTCTTGCTCCTGTTCAACCGTGCCGCCCACTGGAAACTCCTGTATCTAGATGTGGTTCACGAAATGTTGTCATGAAACCGTAGAAATTGGTAACCAACTATGTCACGCAGCAATTTCCGCCATGTCAGCGCATGGGCATGAACGGATACACCACAATGATCGCGTGAAGAAGGTCGAGGGAGCATCCCAGTGGACTCGGACAGAAGACACGGTCCTCATGGCGATTGGCCTAGTGGGACCAACCCGTGAGGAGCTGTCTGCGGCAGGAAAAGCGTGTGTGCGGGCCGCTGTTCAGGAGCTGTGTTCAGGCCTGCCTGGCGAATATTCGGGGGACATCTCCTATGGGCCCACAGGAGCTCCCGAGTGGACTCGGATCGGAGCTGGAGCCCAAATATTTATTTCCATTTCACACACCTCACCCGTTGCAGTAGGGGTGGCCTCTTGGAACCCGATTGGAGTGGATATTGAACGTTCCCATCGCGATGTCCGTCGGCTACTCCGCGCCTTGACAGCGGAGGAATGCGATTTGATACCGCGGTGGAGTGCCATTGATATTTTGTGTGCCAAGGAAGCGGCAGGCAAGGCTCAGCGAGTGGGATTGGCCGGTTCAATAAAGCGATGGATAGTTTCTGAATACCGAGAGTCGCTCAGGGTCACGGATTCTTATCTGTCAACGAGCGGAGATGCTTTTGCGTACACCGCGGAGGTGCTAAAGCGTTCAATTGGGGGAGGCGATTTCACTTGTGTATTGGCATCACCGCAGTATCCGACTCCTACTCACGGGTAAAGTCCAACCGTGCGTGAAAGTGATGTCCCTATCGCTCGTGTGGACACTAGTCGTCAAGAACTTCATGGCATTTATGAAACTGCGCTAGTAGAGGCGCGACCGCTTGGATCTAGTGACTCGGATTGGCAGGAACTATTCGGCCTCGTTACCCAGCGAAAGCAGGGGGGAGTTGTGATTACAGCATGGAACCCAGGTCAACTAAGGCCCACCCTTGCTGCTAACGAACGGGCAAATGCCAAATTGCTGCGGGAACTGCGTGGGACAAATTTCGAAATTTGGGAAGCAGACGGATTCTCACGGGACCGGTCTTTTCGAGAACCGGGATTCATGGCGTGGGGAATGGGGAGGGAATTGGGATGCACATTAGCTCGAGGTTTCGGGCAGTTTGCAGTTTTTCTGTACCAGCCCGATGGTTCTCGGCACGTTGTTGACGTGGATGCCCCTAGGGAGAATTAGGTGAAGGTGCAATCACACCGGACACTTCAGGCTTATCTCGGGGTTTGAGTTTCACGTCGCGTGTTTTGTCAAAGAGGGCAATCCATGTCTGTCCGGGTTTGAACGGAATGGGATTTCCGAACTCGTTCATAAAGGTTGTGCCTGAGTCTGCGTCTGGACGTGACCAATTCGCCACAAATGACATGCCATTTCTCAGGATTACAGCTGTGCCTTGCCCAATAGTGTCCGCGTGTGGAGTGTTGCCCCCTCCTCTATCAAAATATGCAGAAGGCCGCTGTTTCACCAGTTGGATAACGACGGTGTCTGCCCATTGAAGGCCATCACCCTCTTCCGATTTTGCTCGTTCACCATTGAGTCTGACTGCATATTTCATATTTATTGGGTCGTAGGCAAACCTAGCGCTGGAGTAGCTCCATTCAATATGAGCTGATTCGTTGATAATCCCGTTGGGCGGTATTTCCTCCGAGAACGTGAATCCAATATCGCGGTCGACGGAAATGTCATCGCGAGTCTTGAGAGCAGATTTGCCATTGAAAAAGTAGTTATACGGAGCCCGCCGAGTTTGATCCCGTTCGTAGTCAGACGGTGCCTTATTTGCCGAGAGATCAATGAGTGCTGAATCGGTAATCTCAGGCCATAGTTTTTGTTGCGCTCCCGAAAAAGCAAATCCAGGACTGCCATATTGGCTTAAGAGATCAAGATCGGTAATTCGGGCAGATCGTACGGGCCCGATTCTCTCGGGGACGATTGAACTGAACACTGCCGCTAGACGAGTGATCCCATATTCCACCTCCTCGATGTAAATGACATCGGCGTCCTTGAGCCCAGCGTGGGGCTGTGAATTCCGGGTGTTATCGAGTTTCACCACCAGAACCGGCTGCGGACTTTCCTGACCTAGCCCGGTCAGCGGGGATTGGGGCATTGAAGGTTCTGGGGTGGGTACGGCTGTGGGGCTAGGGGTTGAACCAGGGGTCACCGGTTCGCTGACCGATTCGCCGGCCACCGCCGGGCTGGGTTCCCCCTCTTGGGGAGTCGAACTAGTGGTGCATCCGCTAGCCATGGTGAGGGCCATAACCAAGCAGGCAGTACTCGCGATCAATTTTGGGCGGGTGAGCACCTGCTCACTCTAGGTGACTCGGTCACCTAGAACCTGGAATGAGGGCGGTGGAGGACTCAGGTAAAAAAAGGTGATCAAATGGTTGACGATGGAGGAAAATGGAGTATTGTGGTGTCACTTGGAGAAACCAATGTGACTTATGGGGTGTGAAGGAGGGGAGTGACAGATGTTCCTTGGCACTCACTCACCGCGCCTTGATGACAAGGGCCGCATGGTCCTGCCCGCGAAATTCCGGGAGGGTTTAGCGGCCGGATTGGTTTTCACCAAGGGTCAGGAACGTTCGATTGTGGTGTGGCCAGCAGCTGAATTCGCCGAATATGCAGAGCGATTAAGCGTTGCCTCCCGGTCCGATTCAGCGGTTCGGGCGTATCTGCGGGTGCTTTTCTCTGGTGCAACGGACGAAATCCCAGATCGCCAAGGGCGGGTCATGGTTCCTGCTGCATTACGTGAATACGCGGGACTAGACCGTGAGGTGATCGTTGTAGGAAACGGCACGACTCTTGAAATATGGAACTCAGGTGCCTGGGAGCAGTACTTAGCGGGCCAAGAAGACAACTTTTCCGACCTTAGCGAGGAGGTAATTCCTGGAATTCTCTAACTGAAATTCGCCAACTGGAACTCGCTGACACTGTCTGAGTGACTCCATCAGGCCTTTGCCCGCTTCGCATTCTGACCTCACTTCCCCGAGGCCAGAACAGATACTTCAAGGCGGGTGGGGACCTGATTGAGATGCACTAGAAGTCTCGAGAAAAGTAAAGATCGAGAAAAGTAAAGATCGAAAAAAATAAAGATCGAGAAAAGTAAGAAACGAGAAAAGTAAAAACGAGAAAACAAGAAACAGTTAACTCTATGAACTGAACCCGACCGCGAATCGTGTTCCACGAGGGAAAGACAAGAAAATGACAACTCTGACTCAATATTTCGACCAACGACACTGGCACGTTTCAAGTGGTGTGCGAACCGGAATTGGTGTGATCGCCGCAGGAATATCTACGGGCGCCTCTTTTTATCTTCTCTCACTTGTCGTGGGGAGTTGGTCTTAACCATATGAACACCTCGCAGCGCCATGTTCCGGTCCTCAGGGATCGAGTTTTGGCATTGCTAGCGCCAGCCCTTTCGCATCCGGAGGCGGTTCTCATAGATGCGACGATGGGGCATGGTGGGCACGCTGAACAAGCATTGCAAGACTTTCCGCAGCTCCGGGTTATTGGTCTTGATCGAGATACAAACGCCCTGGAACTTTCCAGGATTCGCCTTGCCCCATTCGCAGAGCGGGTGGTCCTTGTGCACGCGGTTTACGATCAAATCCCACAGGTTCTTGTCGAGCAAGGGCTTACCAGCGTAGATGGCATACTTTTTGATCTCGGGGTGTCCTCAATGCAACTCGATGACGTCGACCGAGGGTTTTCATACTCCGTGGATGCCGAACTTGATATGCGCATGGACCAAACTCAGGGATTCACTGCAGCCCACGTACTTAACACATATGAACCAGGGCAGTTGGTTCGGATTCTTCGAGCATATGGTGAAGAAAAATTCGCGGAAAGAATCGTAGAGAGAATTGTTCGAGAACGTAAGGATCAGCCTTTCACTCACTCTGCACGTTTAGTTGACTTAATCAGAAGCGCCATACCTGCAGCAGCACGTCGAACCGGTGGAAACCCAGCAAAGCGCACCTTCCAAGCCTTGCGTATTGAAGTCAATTCGGAACTTGAAGTTTTGGAAAGAGCAATCCCTCGAGCCATAGATGCGCTGCGAGTGCATGGACGAATAGTGGTTATGTCATACCAGTCACTTGAAGATCGGATTGTTAAGCGAATTTTTCTCAAAGCGTCAACTGCCAATGTTCCCCATGACATGCCCGTCATTCCAGAGGATGCACTTCCTGAACTACGGGTGTTGACGAGAGGGTCAGAGAAGGTATCGGAAACTGAGATTGAAGAAAACCCCAGAGCGGCTTCTGTTCGACTCCGTGCTGCTGAGCGAATTCGTCAAGTTCATTCAACCGGCTCAGATTCTGGGGTTGCGGCATGAGTGCAGCACCAAAACTTGAGCTAAGCGAGGTGCCCGAGTCCTCCGCTACCGAGTTCTCCGCCACCGAGTTCTCCGCCACCGAGTACGCAACTAAGGGTGTACGCAAAAACATGCGGGCAAATTTGCGCCTCGTATCACCCATGCGAGTTCAAAAAGCGAGTAATGGAATATTTGTGATGTTTGTTCTAGGTGCGCTTGCTCTTGGCATGCTTGGAATTCTGGTTATTAACACGTCACTTGCGCAAGGTGCTTTTCAGTTGGGCGAGTTGCGCTCACAGTATGGGGAACTAGCGCGAACCGAGGCTACGTTGACAGAGGAAGTCGCTGCACTATCTGCACCTGAAGCACTTGAAAATCAAGCAAGAGCTCTAGGGATGGTGCCGAGCACATCGCCAGCATTCATCCAAATTCCTGACGGCACGGTCCTAGGAAAGCCAAGACCGGCAAAAGGCACTTCTATTCCAACACCCGCGGACCTCACGGTGGGAGAAGCGGCCGAGATGACTATCGCAGGAGAACAAGCTGAGGCACCTGGTGCGGGATATGACCCAGCTGCAGCAGATGCACAAGCCAATGAGCAGGCCCAGAGTGCAGGATCTAAGAAAGACGGTTCGAAGAAGGCCACAGGGGTGTGGAGTGAACCGGTTGTAATTGAAGCTGAAGTGGTATCTGAAGATGCGCTACTTGATGCAGTCCCGATTCCATAGTGGCGGGTGAACAATGTCAAAGCGCATAAGTTCAGGCCCGCCTCGGGGAGTGCTGGATACACCAATCAAATTGGGCAATTACAGTAAGCGCGGACTGAGTTTAATTCTGGTGACGTCATTAATGTTTGTTGTTTTCGCTGTTCGTCTAGTTGATCTGCAGGTCATTCGAGGTGATGAACTTGCATCAGCCGCTCTGGATCAACGCCTGCGTACCCAAGAGATTCCAGCTCAACGTGGAACAATTCTGGACACAAATGGGACTGCCCTTGCAATCACTGTCGAGGCCAGAAATGTGACCGCAGATCAATCCATGATCGAAGATCCCACTGCGGTTGGACAAGCTTTATCGCCGATCCTCGGAGCAGATGCCGACATACTTTCCACTCGGCTCACGGGTGACCGTCGATTTATGTATGTGGCAAAAGGGATTTCACCAGGAAAATGGGAGCAGATTTCTGCTCTTCGTCTGCCAGGAATATTCAGTGAGACAACGTCTCGACGAATTTATCCCGCAGGGGAGCTTGCAGCTAACATCATTGGATTCGTGGGGGATGAAGGTACTGGCCTTGGCGGATACGAATATGCCTATGAAAAGGAATTAGGCGGGTCTCCGGGGGAGGTCACCTACGAAGGTGGAATAGGCGGTCGAGCTATTCCTACGGCAGCTAATGTTCAAATCAACGCTGAACAAGGGGTAGATATACAACTGACAATCGATTCCGATATTCAATTCGTGGCCCAACAAGTGATTGCCGATGCAGTCGCCAAAGAGGGTGCGGCAGATGGAACAGTTGTGGTCATGGACCCACAGAGTGGACACATTCTTGCACTAGCAACGGCACCAACATTTGATTCCAATGATCCGACAATGAGTGATCAGGTCAATCTTAAAAATCGCCCGCTTACAGACGCCTTTGAGCCTGGCTCCACCAGCAAGGTGATGACTCTTGCAGCAGTGATCAACGAAGGCGCAGCTAACCCGTATACGCCGATAAAGGTTCCTGGAGCTCTCAAGCGGGGTGACAAGGAATTTCGCGAACACCTACCCAATGAAACGCGTAACCTCACGTTGACTGGAATTATGGCTAAATCCAGTAATAATGGAACTATCCTTGCTGCGGAGCGTATCGGTGGAAAGAAGCTTTCAAAATACATCAACAAATTTGGCATTGGGCAAGAAACGGGCTTGGATTTTCCTGGCGAAAATAAGGGTTTTATTCCGGAATATGAAGACTGGTCTCCCACTTCATTTTCCACGATTGCATTTGGGCAGGGGCTCAGCATGAATGCGGTTCAGGCCACTGGAGTATTTGCAACAATTGCAAATGACGGATTGAGGGTTCAACCTTCACTAGTGTCACGAATCATTCATGCCGATGGCACGATTCAAGAGCCAGAGCCTCCGACAACCACCCGTGTGATTAGCAGAGAGAGTGCCAAGCAGGTGCGTAGCATGCTCGAAAGCGTTGTAGGTGAAGGCGGGACAGCTACTGCTGCCAGCATCCCAGGATATCGAATCGGTGGGAAAACAGGAACCGCCCAAATAGTGGATGAGATGACCGGAGAATATGGCCGCGACGTTGTTGCCTCTTTCATCGGAATGGCCCCGGCTGATAACCCCCAGCTGGTTGTCGCGGTATTCATCTCCAAACCAAAGGCAGGACGCTACGGCGGTGAACTGGCGGCTCCCGTATTTAAGAAAGTCACGAGTTACGCTCTTGGTGCGCTGGAAATCCCACCAACCGGAGCCAAAGCACCACGGCTCGCCTTGACTTTCGGAGGTTAGTCATGAGTTCCTCTGACGAAAGAGGCTCAGCGACAGTTGCCGACATTGCAAGCTTGATCGGCGGTCACGTTCAAGGAGATCCACTTCAGCCTGTGACAGGTGTTTCGCAGAACTCCGAATTGATTTCCGAGGGAGACCTATTTGTTGCACTTTCGGGACGTAATGGGCATGGGGCTGAGTTCGTTTCGGAAGCACTTCGTGCAGGTGCAGTGGCGGTCTTAACCGATGACAGGGGAGAGCAACTATGCGCTGACTTTTGTGTCGCAAGTGGCGTGCCGCTCATAACTGCGGTAGGTCCTCGGAGGCGACTTGGTGAAATTTGTGCACGGATCTACGGTCGACCAACCATGAGGCTCATTGGTATTACCGGAACGAATGGCAAAACGACGACGGCCTACATGGTCATGCAGGGTGCCAAATCGCTCGGACTTAAAGTAGGAATGATCGGTACACTCGCAACATACATTGGCGATACCGAGTTGCCTGCGGTGCGCACAACACCTGAGGCTCCTGAAATTTACCAATTGTTGAAGCGAATGTCTTTGGAAAGTATTGAACTAGTGGTGATGGAAGTTTCAAGTATTGCGATTTCTGAGCATCGAATTAGTGGATTGAATTTTGATGTTGTTGGGTTTACCAACCTGTCACATGACCATCTGGACTACCACGAAACCATGGAAAACTACTTTGAAGCTAAAGCTGCGCTGTTCACACAAGATTACGCCCAGAGAGGGGTTGTCTGTGTTAACGACTCCTGGGGTCGCAAATTACTCACTCGTTCGGAGATTCCCGTACAAACCGCTTTCATAGACGTGCCATCATCAAAATTTGAGGGGCAGCCTGATTGGCGAGGTGTTCTCGATGAGCATGGGGGTTTGGTAGTCCATGACCCAAGTGGAAATGTTGTTCAAACTCCCATCACCAGTCCCGGAGCTATAAATGCAATGAACGCAACCATGGCAATAGCGCTTCTAGCCAATGTTGGGCTTTCCGCATCAGATACGTGCCATGGAGTCGGTTCATCAGTTGTTCCGGGGCGAGGTCAACTTGTGTGCATACACAACGGAGTTTCCATTTATGTTGATTACGCCCACTCGCCTGACGCGATTGAATCATTTCTATCTGGACTTCATCACCTAGATCACGGGAGCGTGATCACCGTGATGGGAGCTGGAGGGGATCGTGACACCAGCAAGCGACCATTAATGGGAGCGGCGGCGGCACGGCATTCTCATATCGTCATCGTCACAGATGACAACCCCCGCTCAGAGGACCCCGTGGTTATTCGAAATTCAATAGTGCAAGGAATCTCTGAATACCCAAACGTTCGGGTTGAGAATGTTGAGGGTCGTCGGAATGCACTTGTGCGGGCACTGGAATTGGCGCAACCCGGTGATCGAATAGCGATTTTAGGAAAAGGGCACGAAAGCGGTATCGAGATAGACGGTGAAGTGATTCCCTTCAATGACTCGACAGTCATACTAGAATTGACACATCGTGTTTGAGTTCACCTTGGCAGAGTTGGCGCACATCACCGGAGGTGATCTCCATTCAACTCATCCTGAATCAACGGTCAATGGGTTTTTCGTTGACTCCAGAAGCCCCATCCCTGGCGGTGTTTTCGTAGCAATCAAGGGTGAGCGAGTTGACGGACATGAATTCCTGAGCGACGTGCATTCGAATGGTGCTGGGTTAGCCATTGTGGAACGCTCCTTTACCGGTGCGATTCCCGAGGGTTTACCGTACCTGACAGTGTTTGATTCGATCGCTGGCTTAGGTCAAATAGCCCACTGGGCGCGCACAACCAAGCTATCAGCAAAAGTCATTGCAGTAACTGGATCAAGTGGGAAGACGACAACCAAAGATTTTATTGCAGGAATTTTGGTCCAGCTTGGATCAACGGTGTGGGCCGAAGGCTCATTCAATACTGAAGTTGGATTGCCCTTAACCATACTCAGAGCAGACGAATCCACGCAGTACCTAGTTGTGGAGATGGGTATGCGTGGGCTTGGGCATATTGAGTCCCTAACGCGCATGGCTGTGCCAGACATAGGGGTTGTCACCAACGTTGGGTCTGCCCACATTGAACTTTTAGGGAATCAGGAGAACATTGCGCTGGCGAAAGGTGAACTTATCCGATCCCTTGGCCCGGCTGCATGGGCAATTTTGAATGAAGATGATCCATTTGTTCGATTAATGCGCCCTTCAACAACAGCAAATGTTGCGAGTTTCGGTGAGAGCCCGTTGGCGGATTACCGTGCAGTCAATGTTCAATTGAATTCGGATGCGTGCAGTTCTTTCACGCTGGAGTTTCAAGGACAGGCACATCGTGTTGAGATGCACATACCTGGTGAACATCAAGTCAGTAATGCTCTTGCCGCGATTGCAGCAGTAAATTGCGCGGGTGTTTCCATGACAGAAGCTTGTCAGCTAATTGGAAACATTGAACACATCAGTAAATGGCGCATGGAAGTCACCACCACGGACAGTGGGGTCACCGTGATCAATGACTCGTACAACGCTAATCCTGAATCCATGCGGGCAGCGCTTAAGACTTTGGTGAGCATGTCGAAAGGTCGAAGAAGTATCGCCGTGCTGGGCCCCATGCTCGAGTTGGGAGATCGAACCGTCGAGGAGCATGACTCACTGGGTCGGCTCGCGGTTCGACTCGATGTTTCGCTGTTGGTATGCGTGGGCGATCCAATGAAAATAACTCACCTTGGAGCATCTCAAGAGGGTTCCTGGGGAGACGAAGCCCACTGGGTGCCCAATATTGATTCAGCAATCTCATTCCTCTCCGAAACAATAAAGAAGGATGACGTCATTCTGGTAAAAGCTTCGCGATCCGTGGGGTTAGATCGCGTGGCTGAAGCGCTTATCTCAGGAGATCTCAGTAATGTTTCTGAGGGTCACACTGAGGGAGTGATATGAGACTCGTCGTCATTGCGGGTGCAATTGCCACCCTTGTGTCGTTTCTCGGCACTCCACTTCTCATCAACTTTTTGAAAAAGCACGGTTATTCGCAGGCGATCAGGGTGAGCGGCGAAGGGGCGCAATACCCGCCACATGAAGCAAAGCGAGGAACGCCATCTATGGGGGGCGTCGCGATTCTGGTGGCAGTACTTGTCGGGTACTTTCTCACGCATCTGATCACGTGGCGTCCGGTTTCGATTTCAGCCTTGCTTGTGCTGTATCTCATGGTGGGACTTGGACTAGTTGGCATGGCCGATGACTATCTGAAGATTTTCAAGCAGCGCAGTACTGGACTCCGGGCACGCACAAAACTCATTGGTCAAGCCGTTGTGGCCTTTTCATTCGCTTATCTATCTGTTCAGTTTCCCGATGAGGCAGGGAACACGGCGGCATCCATGGCGATTTCATTTGTTCGAGATACACCAATTGTTCTGCCATTAGGGCTGTTTTTGATTTGGGTCTGGTTCCTAGTGACGGCAACAACTAATGGAGTGAATCTGACCGATGGACTAGATGGACTTGCCGTGGGTGCAGCAATCATGAGCTTCCTCGCCTATGTGCTTCTGGCAATTTGGCAATACGGCCAAAATTGTGCTTTTGAGGTGACCGAATTTTGCTACAACACGCAGAACCCATTGGACTTAGCCATGGTTGCCGCTGCGACCGCAGGCGCGAGCTTTGGTTTTTTGTGGTTCAACACGGCTCCGGCTCGTATTTTCATGGGCGATACTGGCGCATTAGCACTAGGTGGGGGAATCGCTGGGCTTGCAATTCTTACTCGAACAGAGTTGTTGCTTCCGCTCATTGCTGGACTGTTTCTCATTACAACATTGTCAGTAATTGGTCAGGTCGGGTCATTTAAACTCACTGGAAACCGGATCTTGCGCATGGCCCCCTTGCATCATCATTTTGAAATGCTTGGTTGGCCGGAAATCCAGATTGTGGTGCGGTTCTGGATTATTCAAGGGCTTTGTGTTGGTGCGGGGCTCACAATTTTTTATGCGGAATGGGTGCGAGCGTGACCCTGAATCTGCACCGAAACTCGGACTGGTCGGGTATTCACGTTGGAGTCTTGGGTGTGGGGATCGCGGGATTTTCGGCCGCTGATGCTCTCATGCAGCTGGGTGCTGATGTAACAATCATTGATTCATCAGATGGTGAGAAGCAGCAGGAGAAGGCAACGATTTTAGGCTCATTGGGTGCGTCTGTTGCCCTAGGTGTGCAGGCCCTTCCCGAGATCCCGTTCGCTCTTATTGTGACTTCACCTGGACTTCAGCCGGACCATATTTTTCACCGGCAAGCGCTCGATCGCGGTATTCCTATTTGGGGCGAGTTGGAGTTGGCATGGCAATTGCGACATCCAAGTTCCGCAGCAGAGTGGCTATGCGTCACCGGTACCAACGGGAAAACAACCACAACCCTGATGTTGGAATCAATGCTGCGCGAGGCGGGTTTTCGAACAGTATCAGCGGGCAATATTGGGTATTCGCTCGTCGATGTCGTGATGCATGACCTGCTTGATGTTATTGCTGTTGAAGTGGGTGCCCCACAACTGCCATTTGTGAACTCAATGAGCCCTTGGGCGTCAGCGTGCCTGAATTTAGCCGAGGATCATCTGGATCACTTTGGAGACTTCACCGCTTACCGCAACGCTAAGGCTCGAGTGTATGAAAGAACCCAGTTCGCAGCCGTGTATAACGACCAAGACCTGATGACTCTCGAGATGGTGAAAGAGGCCAATGTCATTGAAGGCTGCCGGGCTGTTGGTTTCACCCGCGGAATCCCGGGAGTCAGCATGTTGGGAGTGGTTGATGGAGCAATCGTCGACAGAGCGTTTATTGCAGACAGACGTGATTCCGCACAGGAGTTGGCTCTTGTTTCTGACATCAAGCCAGGGGCCCTTCACAACACTGAAAATGCGCTTGCAGCGGCAGCCCTCGCCCGCGCTTTCGGCGAAAGTGACCGGGGTGAGGTGTCTCCTGCCGCCATCAGAGCCGGTATTCGAAACTATCAGCCGGCATCTCACCGAATTCAGCATGTTCGTGAAGTCAATGGTGTCACCTATATTGATGACTCAAAGGCAACGAATGCTCATGCGGCACATATGTCCTTGAGCTCATATCCATCGGTCGTTTGGATAGCTGGGGGACTGGCAAAGGGGCAGGATTTCCACGATTTGGTACGGCTCAACGCTCAGCGGATGCGGGCGGTTATCTTGATGGGCACCGATGCTCACCTTCTTGAGGAAGCCCTGAGCCGACACGCACCAAATGTCCCAGTATTCACACTGGTCACTCGGGAAACTAGTGCTATGGAAGATGCGGTCAGTCAGGCCTCACAATTGGCTGTGCCGGGGGACACGGTGCTGCTAGCGCCAGGATGTGCTTCGTGGGACATGTTTACCGATTACAGCCACCGGGGCAATGTTTTTGCAGAGGCCGTTCACCGAATTGGCGAGCAATAAATGGTAATTGGTCTGAGGAAATCAATTCGGCAGCCCACAAAGTCGAATATCGCACCCACGGTAAGCCTTCGTGAAAAGTCGGTCAAGAATTGGCGGAAGTCAAGAATTGGCTTACTCCTTAATCACCCCTTGAGTACCTATTACTTGATTTTGGGCTCCACTATTTTGTTACTGGTTCTAGGTTTACTCATGGTGTTATCAGCATCATCTGTGGAGAGCGTTCGAATTTTTGGATCGGCTTATACCCTCGTTCAACGTCAAGCATTGTTTGCTGTTGTTGGGGTTATTGCGCTAATTTTGGCGGTGAGAACCTCTGTTGAGTTTTGGCGACAGATTGCTTGGGTATTCCTCGCCATTGCATTTATTCTTCTTGTGGCAGTTCTATTCATTGGTGTTGAAGTGGCCGGTCAGCGGAATTGGATCGAACTTTTTGGACCATTTCGATTGCAACCAAGTGAGTTTGCGAAATTGGCATTGGTGGTGTGGGGGGCAGAGGTTCTGACCCGAAAGGATCGGTTGAATCCAACATGGGGAACACTGCTCATTCCCATTGTGCCTGTTGCCGGCATTTTAATGGGGCTGGTACTTCTTCAGGGAGACTTCGGAAACACCCTCATGTTGGCTGCGATCCTGTGCGGAATACTTTTTGCTGCTGGCGCGCCACTTAAATTATT
>CAITYI010000220.1 GCA_903896585.1 uncultured bacterium | reverse complement strand
CAGCCTTCGCGCAATAATCATTTTTTGCACGTCTGCGGTGCCCTCACCGATGAGTAGCATGGGAGCTTCGCGGTAGAGGCGCTCGATTTCGTATTCCTTGGAGTAGCCATATCCGCCATGAATCCTGAAGGAATCCTCCACAACTTCTTTGCAATACTCACTCGCCAAGTACTTTGCCATTCCAGACTCAAGATCGTTTCGAGAGCCGTTGTCCTTAAGCCGCGCCGCCATGATCATCATTTGATGGGCAGCTTCAACCTTGGTGGCCATTTCGGCCAGGCGAAAAGCAACAGCCTGATGCTCTGCAATTGGTTTACCGAAAGCAACTCGAAGTTGAGCGTATTCCGCTCCTAGTTCAAATGCCCGCATAGCAAGTCCACAGGCGCGTGCCGCCACGTTGACTCGGCCGACTTCGACTCCGTCCATCATTTGATAAAAACCTTTGCCGGTTTCACCGCCGAGAAGATCGTCTTGTGAAAGAACCAGACCGTCCATGATCATCTCGGTCGTGTCCACACCCTTGTAACCCATTTTCTCGATTTTTCCAGGAATGGTCAGCCCGGGTCGGACCTCGCCAAACCCCGGAGTTTTTTCAATGAGAAATGTCGACATCTTTTTGTACACACTGGCATCGGGATCTACGCCTTGGTCCGTGCGAACCAGAGTTGCCACAAGGGTGGAAGATCCGCCATTGGTCAGCCACATTTTTTGGCCGGTGAGGACATATGAATCACCCTCCTTAACGGCCTTTGAGGTAATGGCCGCAACATCTGACCCGCATGCCGGCTCACTCATGCTGAACGCACCACGCACTTCGCCGGTGGCCATGCGAGGCAGGTATTTATCTTTTTGCTCTTGGGTGCCGTGATGCATGAGCATGTACGCCACAATGAAATGGGTATTGATCACGCCGCTGACCGGCATCCAGCCTCGGGCAATTTCTTCGACCACCAACGCGTAGGTCAACAGTGATTCACCGAGGCCGCCGTATTCCTCAGGGATCATCAGACCAAAGACACCAAGTTCTTTAAGACCATCGACGATTTCCTGTGGGTACTGATCGGCGTGCTCTAGTTCATTTGCCACCGGAATGATTTCCTTATTAACAAAGTCACGCACCGCGGACAAAATCTCTTTTTGAATATCATTCAGACCATCGGTCTGTGCCAACCGAGCCATGTGCTCCCCTATTCCGGTGCGGTAAATGATTGAGTGCGAGTCATGCCTGCTGCGCGGCCTTTGCCCGCGACAACGAGTGCCATTTTGCGTGATGCTTCGTCGATCATTTCATCGCCTAACATGGCAGCGCCCTTAGCTCCGCCCGCGGCAGACGTGTAATAGTCATAAGCATCCAGAATCAGTTCGGCTTGGTCGTAATCCTCTTGGCGCGGTGAATAGATTTCATTGGCTGCCTCAATTTGACCGGGGTGCAAAACCCACTTGCCATCAAAGCCCAACGCTGCCGAGCGGCCTGCCACGCGGCGGTAGCCCTCAACATCTTTGATCTGCAGATACGGTCCATCGATTGCTTGTTTATCAAATGCGCGCGCAGCCATGAGAATGCGCATCAAGATATAGTGATAAGCATCGCCGGTGTCATAGCCGGGCGGCTGCTCCCCCACCACGAGGGATTTCATGTTGATGCTGGCCATGAAGTCAGCCGGGCCAAAGATTATGGTTTCGACCCGCGGACTGGCTTGTGCAATTGCATCAACATTGATCAAGCCCAAAGCGTTCTCAATTTGAGCTTCAATCCCAATCCGACCCACCTCTAACCCATTGGATTTCTCCACCTGGGTCAAAAGTAGATCAAGGGCAACGATCTGATCCGCAGTTTGGACCTTGGGCAACATGATGCAATCAAGATTCGCACCCGCTTGCCCCACAACCTCAATAACGTCTGCATAAGTCCACGGTGTTGTCCAGTCATTGACCCGAACCGAACGCACCTTGCCATCAAAACCACCTTCATTAAGCGCGGCCACAATGTTCTTGCGAGCTTGGGGTTTGGCCAATGGAGCAACTGCATCCTCAATATCCATGAAAACCTGATCAACCGGCAAACCACGAGCCTTGTCGAGCATTTTCTCGCTGCTTCCGGGTACCGCAAGATTGGACCGGCGTGGTCGTAGGGCGCGTGTCGGTGAAGTCTCAATAGCCATTCCCGAATGTTAGCGATCTGTGAACAAGTGCGCTCCCCATGATGAACCGATGTGGGGCACGTCACCATATGCTCCAACCGTGGATCAGAGGATTAAGCGCGCACGAATCGCCACGATTTTTCTGTTCTTTGCTAATGGAATTGCCCTGAGCGCCCTCACCCCGCGATTGGCCGACCTTCAGGGACAGCTCTCCATGAGCGATATCTCCCTGGGTTTGGTCCTCAGCGCGGGTGCAGCCGGTGGTTTGTTCTTCGGCCCATTTGCGGCAATCGGGATCAAGCGGCTAGGAAGTGGCCCTTTTGCCATGTACTCCTTACTGATCATGCTCCCCCTGCTCCCCCTGGTGGGCATAGCACCAACCGCCGGCGCACTTGCTTTGGTGATGTTCGCCATTGGGGCGATTGACTCAGTATTGGATGCCTCGCAAAATGCCCACGGTCTTGAAGTACAACGAATATATCAGCGGTCAATCATCAACAACATGCATGCTTTTTGGGCATTAGGTAGCGTGGTCGGAGCCTTGGTTGGGGCATTGACCTTGGTACTCGATATTTCCCTGGGCTGGTCTCTGCTCGGGGTTTCTATCGCAGGACTTATTGGAACACTGATTACCTTTAATTGGGTGCTTCCGCGCAGTTCTGCTTCAGATCAAAATGCTGGCGAGAAATCATTTGAATCTACAATTGCAAGTGAGATATCAGCGGGTCACCTGCCTGCTCTTGATCCCTCCTCCATTGCTCCCGCACATCGCATTTCCGGCTGGAAACTTACTGGACCAACAATGCTTCCACTTCTGGGATTGGGAGTATTGATTGTTCTTGCGGTCGTGGTTGAAGAAGTTCCACAGCGATGGAGTTCAATATATTTGACCGACATTGGCATGGCTGCCAACAATGTTGGTTTCGGTGTCGTGGCTTTCACTATTTCGCTCACCGTCGGCAGATTCCTCGGAGATTCCTTTGTGAACCGATTTGGTGAGCGCCTTGTTGCCCAAGTGAGTATGTCTGTTGTTGCCGTGGCTCTTGCCGCCTCACTCTTTGTTGGAAATGACATTGGATTTATTGCAGCCTGTGCCGTTGTCGGGTTCGGTGTTGCCACGTTATTCCCGGCAGCCATGCACGCCGCTACTTACATACCCGGCATTAGTCCCGGTAACGCCATCACTGTGGTGAGTTGGTTGTCCAGAGCAGGCTTCGTTTTCACCCCCCTACTGGTCGGAATCATTTCGGAAAACCTGGGAACCCAATGGGGCATTGGAATAGCCGTTATTGCAGCGCTGCTGATCATTCCACTCGCTCGCTTTCTCCGAAACACAACAGACGCCCAGAGTTAAAATGCCCAGAGTTAAGACGCCCGGAGTTAAATGGGCGGCGACTCTAATGGCTCCTTGATTGCCGAACTCGACCGAATCACAATTACAATTCCCAACAAAATCATGGCTGCTGCGGGATAAATCGCGACCGGCGGCGTTTGACCCAGCCACACTGCAGCCACAATTGCTGCGCCCGGCATCTCGAATAAAATCGTGAGAGACACAAAAGTGGCAGAAGAATTTTTCAGCACCTTGTTCAGCAGGGTGTGACCCAGAAGTTGGGCCCCCAGGGTGATCGCCAGAATCATCAGCCACGCTTGGGCACTAAATCCAATGAGCTCCTGTTGGAAGATCACCAGTATTGGCAGCACGGTCATTGCAGCGACTCCATACAGCAAAAAGGTCATGGTCGCGGTTGACACAGTCTGCCGAACTCGTTCCCCCACGGAAACATATGCAGCGGCGAATACTGCACCGGCAAGAGCTAAGAGATCCCCGATCAGATGCCGTGAGTCCAGACGGACGTCTACTCCGGTCAAGAAAAGAACTCCGGCCAGAGCAATAAAGATTCCAACCCACGCCGCCGGCGCGATTCGGATTCCACGGGCCCGAGCAATGAACGCGGCCCAGATTGGTTGGGTGGCCACCAACGCGGTAGATGCGGCAACGGAGGTGAATGCCAGGGATGGAATCCACGTGGCAAAGTGCAGGCCGAGAAACACTCCAGCAATGGCAGTCAGTTTCAATTCACGCTTGGTGAGGACCCAAAGTGATTGTCGGTTGCGTAGCAGCACCCATATCCCGGTCAGCCCACTACCAATAAAACACCGCCAAAACGCAATGGCCAAAAACGGTGCTGCGGTCGCCGCAATGAGAGGGCCACTGAGGGCAATGAATACAACGGCAACACCCAGTGCCAGCAGGTCACCCGCGGGAGGGGGGCGCAGTGAGTCGACCGACTGATGTGCAGATCCCGACGACATAGCCGAAGCCTGCCGTAAGTACTCGGCGAGACGTGGTCGGGATACCTTGGGGAAAGCGGTAGCCTTCCCATGTGAGCGCAAATGCCCGAGTTTTCCTCGCCCACCTCAACGGGTTGGGTGTATTCGATCCTATGGGCGACCACATGGGCAAAGTTCGCGATGCCACCGTGGTGCTGCGATCCGGTGCCAACGCTCCGCGCCTGACCGGGTTAGTCATTGAAGTTCCACCGCGTCGCCGCATTTTTGTTCCCATGACCAAAATTACCGCCATTGACTCCGGTCAAATCATTGTGACCGGAATGGTGAACTTGCGTCGATTTGAACAGCGCCGCAATGAAACGTTGGTCACCGCCGAGTTACTAGATCGCTCCGTAACCCTCATTGGTTCGAATGAACGTGTCACTATCGAAGACGTTGGTGTTGAGCAGTCTCGCAATCGAGAATGGCTCGTGGACAAACTTTTTGTTCGCAAAGCTCCAACAGGATTTCGCCGGCGCAGTGAGAAAATAATTGTGGATTGGAACTCCGTCACCGGTCTCTCACTACCCAATCACGATCAACCAGCGGAACAACTCCTGGCGACCATGGACTCCCTGCGTGCAGCCGATGTCGCCGCAATGTTGCATGAACTCCCACCCAAGCGTCGACTGGAAATTGCGCGGGAATTAGATGATCAGCGATTAGCCGATGTACTCGAGGAACTTCCTGACCAAGATCAAATCGAGATTCTGGAGACCCTAGAGGCCGAACGCGCTGCTGATGTCCTTGAAGAAATGGATCCTGACGATGCCGCAGATCTGATCTCCGAGTTGCCACCAGAACGCGCTGAAGCCCTCTTGGGGCGCATGGAGCCTGACGAAGCCGACGATATTCGCCGATTACTCACCTACGATGATTTCTCCGCGGGTGGCATGATGACCAGCGAACCAATTGTCATGGCCCCCGATGAAACAGTGGCCGATGCCCTCGCCCGAATTCGCAATCCCGAGCTTTCCCCAGCGCTGGCCTCACAGGTGTACGTGTGCCGTACTCCTACCGAAACTCCCACCGGCAAGTACCTAGGGGTCTGCCACTTTCAGCGACTCCTTCGCGAGCCGCCATCTTCACTGGTTTCCTCGATTATCGACACCACAATTGAACCAATGCGCCCGGATACACCACTGTCTGATCTCACCCGCAGCTTTGCCACATACAACCTCGTGGCACTACCGGTTGTCGATGAAAGCGGATCCCTCGTTGGCGCCGTGACATTCGATGACCTCGTTGACCACATGCTTCCAGAAGGCTGGCGGGAAAATGCCTGATTCAAAGCCAAAGCACACGAGGGATACCCGATTCGATCAACCACTGGACCGAAGTCGCGGCCGTCGGCCGAATTATGATCCGGAAACTTTTGGACGCCTGTCAGAGCGCGTTGCCCGACATATTGGATCGTGGGTCTTCATTGCCTGGATGACGGTTGTTGTAGTTGCCTGGGTCAGCTGGAATGTGTTTGCACCAGAGCAGTGGAAACCTGATGCATATCCCTTTATATTCCTAACATTGCTCTTGTCTCTGCAGGCTTCATATGCCGCTCCGTTGATTCTCCTTGCACAAAATAGGCAAATGGACAGAGATCGAGTGCAATTTCAAGAGGACCGTAGTCGAAATGAGCGTATTTTGGCCGACAGCGACTACCTAGCTCGTGAAATCTCAGACTTGCGCAATGCCATGGGCGAAGTAGCAACTCGAGACTTTTTGCGCGGCGAATTACGCGACCTACTTGAAGAGATCAATGATCGACTTGCGCGAATCGAAGAAACTTCAGAACCCCAGGGTGACGCAGATGCCGAGGGAACCCACCCCCGATAGCATCGGGACATGGCATTCTCTCGCACGCAATCATCTGATTCATCTGTTTCCATTGACGAAGTTAATGCCGCGCTCGCCACGGTTAATGACCCTGAAATTCATCGCCCCATCACCGAGATCGGCATGGTCAAGGGTGTTGATATTCGAAAAGGTGGCGTTGTAGAGGTCGGCGTGTTCTTGACCGTCTCAGGCTGCCCCATGAAGACTACGATCATTGACCGCGTCACCGATGCAGTAATGAAAGTTGCCGGAGTGACAAAAGTCAGTGTCGAACTGGATGTCATGAACGATGAACAGCGCGCCAACATGAAACAGATTCTTCGGGGTGGCCGGCCAGATAAAGAGAATCCATTCACTAAACCCGGTTCACTCACCAAAATTTATGCAATTGCTTCGGGCAAAGGTGGCGTGGGCAAGTCCTCAATCACGGCTAACTTGGCAGTTTCATTAGCTCAACGAGGCTATTCGGTTGGTTTACTGGATGCCGATGTCTACGGGCACTCCATTCCGCGGATGCTCAATGCCATGGCGCCACCCACCATGGTGGAGGGCCTGATCATGCCCCCACAGGGCTATGGCGTTCGAGTGATTTCCATGTTGCCATTTAAGCCGGGTGGCATTGAGCAGCCGGTCGCTTTCCGTGGACCAATGTTGCACCGGGCACTTGAGCAATTTCTTTCCGATGTCTGGTGGGGCGACTTGGACTATCTCCTCTTGGATCTTCCGCCCGGCACCGGTGACATCGCCATGTCCACCGCCCAACTGCTGCCCCATGCTGAAATCGTTGTAGTCACAACTCCACAGCGAGGGGCAGCCGATGTTGCAATTCGCGCCGGAACTCTGGCCACCCAAACTCATCAAAAAGTTTTGGGTGTGATTGAGAACATGAGTGCATTCCCGTGCCCGCACTGTGGTGAGCCACTCGACTTATTTGGTGCCGGTGGTGGTCAGTTGGTTGCCGATGGCTTGAGCAAGGCATTTGGGTCCGAGATTCCACTTTTGGGCCAGATTCCATTTGATGTTCGGCTGCGAGAGGGTGGCGACAATGGCGAGCCACTCGTAATAGCTTTCCCTGAATCACCCGCTGGTGCGGAAATCATTTCGATTGCCGGTGCGTTAGCAACCACACCACGCGGTCTGGCTGGCATGTCACTGAATATTTCCCCGGCTGGCCGCTAAGCCGGTCGTCCTGACCTGCAATCAGCCCTAGGTGGCGTCGGGATCGAATGCGGGTGACTTCTTAGTTGCTGAAGAATCTGCAGGCGCCGTTTCGTCAGGGTCATCGTTGAAAATTGAGGTTGCAAGTTTCCGGGGATGGTAATCGGCAAGTCCTTTTACGGAATTGACCGTATCCTTGAAATCAATACCAGCGGAATCGGCTAGATCCTTGCGGGCGGTTACGGCCATACCTCTAATCTGCTTGATCCACTTCGAGGCATCTGCCGCTGCTCGCGGCAATTTTTCAGGGCCAAATACCAACAAACCAATTACCCCAAGGGCAATGAGCTCGCCAATCCCGATGTCAAACACGTTCCTAGGCTACGCCTGTGAGCCAATCAATGTCGATGTGGTGTCGAATCAGCCGATGTCGGTGGAGGAACCAAGAACCAAGGTGAGATTTTCAGACTGACCATTGCGTGTGATCGCCAAATCCACACTCTCCCCCGGGGCATAACTACGAATTGCCACAACTAGTTCCGTTGAGTCCGCCACGAGTCGACCATTGAGCTCTGTGATGACATCGCCCACTCGGATACCCGCAACCTCCGCCGGACCGCCAGAGGTCAGCTCACCCACTTCAGCACCCTCACCGGTGTATGCCGTATTAAGTACCACGCCAATAATGGGGGTATTGGATTCACCCGTGGCAATAATTTCTTCTGCGATTCTCTTCGCACTATTGATGGGAATTGCAAAACCCAGTCCAATGGAGCCCACTTCCGCGTTCGATGTACCCGCGAGCGTGGCAATGGCTGAATTGACACCGATAACTCGCCCCACACCGTCCAGGAGCGGTCCGCCTGAGTTCCCAGGGTTAATTGCCGCATCGGTTTGCACCGCGTTAATGAATGCGAGATCGCCTCTTCCGCCGGCCGTCACCGGGCGATTTAGTGAACTAATTATCCCAGAGGTGACCGTGCCATTGAGGCCAAGCGGGGCACCAATTGCGATTACCAGTTCCCCCACTTTGACTTGATCGGAGTTTCCCAGCACCGCTGTTGGGAGACCTT